>NZ_JAMYPB010000048.1:0-49843 GCF_040320135.1 Mesorhizobium sp. M0772
CCCCCACCCCGTCTCGCAAGCTTCGCAAAAGTGCGAAGCTTGCGTGCCGACCCTCCCCACAAGGGGGAGGGTAAGGCGCCTCACAGCGCCTGCGTCGTATAATCCCCTTCGGCCTCGTAAAGCCCGTCCTCGATCTTGGTCTTGTGGACGACATTCAGCTTGCCACCTTCGACCTTGGAGATGTTCTGGATGCCAAAACACTGGTGGATCTTGCCGTTGAAGGTCTTCGGCCCCTGCGGATGCTCCGGCCCTTCGGCGAATTCGGTCAGCGCCTCGGTCGCCTCGACCAGCTTGGCGCGGTCTTCCGGGCCCTTGTAGCCGGCGTCTTCCATCGCCTTCTTGACGACATAGAGCGTCTCCCAGCAGCCGAACATGTGGGCGGCGGTGGAGACGTCCTTGGGGTCGCCAACGGCAGCGCCATTTTCGTCGATGCCAACGGCGGCGCGGTAGGCTTTCTGCGCGGCCGAGTCATTGGCCTGGGCATAGCGCGGCGAGCCTTCCCAGAAATGGCTGCCGTCCAGGAATTCGAGGCCGGGGCTGTTGATGTCGGTGGCTTCGAGCGAATCGATGAAGCCGAACAGCTGCGGCCGGTTGGAGCCGTAGAACTCGCCGAGTTCCTTGACGAAGGTGAGCACGGCCGGGCCGACCATCACGTGGTAGATGACTTCGGTCTCGGCGGGTATCTGCGGGAAGTATTTCGTGAAAGACGACTCTGTCGGCGGGATGGCGATCTGGGCGATGACCTCGGCGCCTTGCGCCTTCAGCGCCGGCGGCAGGTAGTCGCGATGGTCGTAGCCGAAGGCGAAATCCGGGAAGATCTGCGTCACCTTCTTGCCGGCATTGGCCGCGATCCACGGCGCCATCGACTGGATCTGGCTCTTCACATCGGTGATGCCAGGCTGGAAGACGTAGCGGTTGAGCTTGGTCGAAGCGACGTGGTGGCCTTCGCTGACGACGAAATACGGGATCTTGTTTTCGCCGGCGGCCGGCGCCGAGCCGATCACCACATGCGAGAACAGCGTGCCGAAGACGATGTCGGTCTTGTGCTGGGTGGCGAACTTGCCGACCACCTCGGCGCCACGGCCGGGATCGGTGCCGTCATCCTCGATCACCAGTTCGACAGGTCGGCCATTGATGCCGCCGGCGTCGTTGATCGCCTTGACCGCGGCGGCACTGGTCTTTTCATACCAGCGGCCATAGGCGGCGCCGATGCCGGTGCGGTGCGACTGGAAGCCGATCTTGATTGGCGCCGAACTCTGCGCCTGGCTGTAGCGGACGAAGCCGGGCGCGAGCGTCAGCCCGGCGCCGGCGGCGAGACCTTTCAGCGCGGTGCGGCGGCTAAGGGTGGATTTGGAGAGATCGAAAAACCCATTCTTGTCAGTCACGGCAGTTCCCCTGTTTTTGAGTTTTGACTGTCTGTAACGAGGCAAGGCCACTCCCTTGCAGGAGGGGCAGAAATTGCATGTGTACAAACTAAATCACCAAAGCACAGAGCTTGCAAGCGGGCTTTCCGCAAAGGCATGTTGATCAGCTTGTCTCATCCGGCCGTCGGCGTGGCAAGCAACCACAGGCCGAAGATCGTGTAGGCAATCATCAGCATGGTGAGCGGCAACTGGCTGAGGGCGGCGCGCGATGGCACCTGGTGCAGTCGCCAGGCCAGGCCATGGGCAACGAGCACCGCCAGCATATGGCCGGCGATGATGATGCCGGCCTGCAGGTTCCACAGCCACCAGGCGGAGTCGGCGCCGGCGACGATGCCGGCCTCGATCTGCATGTCGGCGGCGCCGAACAGGTTCCATCCCAGCGCGAACGGGTCGGACAGAGCGGCGATCGCATACTGGCCGTCGACCAGCAGCGCCGTCAGATAGTGCGCGACATGATAGGCAAGCGCGATCGGCACGATCGACCACACCAGCAGCCCGGCGGCCTCGCGGAGGGAATGTCGGCTGCCGGCGAGGCGCTGGCCGAGGATGACGGCCAGCAGGAATGCCGCCGCCAGCAGAACGAAGGTCAGCACTAGGCCGAAGCTGCTAACGCCGATGAGCGCCGTGCGGCCGGGATATTCCAGCGGGTTGATGCCGAACAGGCCGAGCCAGAAGAAGGTTTTCGACAGGCCGTCGAAGGACACCGATGACAGGCTGAGCAGCAGGAAAGCGATGCCGCTTGCCGGCAGGGGTGCCGCGCCGAGCAGTTTTGAGCCCGGCCAGCAGAGAGCGAGGCGACCGTGCTCATCGCGCTCGACGATGGCGAAACGAGCCACCATGGCGAAAAAGATCGTCAGGAATTCGCCGCGCCGGTTCCAATCGCGGTAGCCAAAGGCGAGCATGGCGATGAAGGTAAGCAACCAGTAGAGGCCGGCGGCATAGGCCAGCCGCGCCGGATCGTCGGGCGCCGGGTCGATCAGCTCGAACCAGGCGAAGGCGAAGAACAGGATAACGGCCGGCCAGCAGCCGAGCCATGAAGGCAAACGCGATTCCTGTCCCTCACCGCCACGAAGCTCGAACAGGCGGCTTACGATCCGCCACGGGCCATACCATGGGTTCAGCCACGACCAGAGATCGCCGAACAGGCCTTGGGCGATGGCAAGGCCGACCCAGAGCAGCGTCCAGATGGTTAGCGGCAGCGGATTGGAGAGCGGGTCGCGGCTGCCGAACAGGCCGGCGGCGATGAGGGTTGCGAAGCCGGCAAAGGAGATGAGGCCGATGATTATGCGGGCGGTGTCGGCGAATGGGAAGAGCGGCAGGCGGCGGCGCCAGAAGCGGTCGAGGGTTGCGGGTGGCAGCAGGGCGAGGACGAGGAAGCTGACGGCGACGGCGAGCGCGCCGCCGGCGATGTAGTAGCCCGTCGGGAGGAGGAGGACGTGGCCGCGGTCGGAGGCGTGGGCGAGGGCGGGGGTGGGGAGGAGTGTGAGGGTGGGGGAGCAGGCGACATATGTCAGCCTGACGCGATCCTTCACACCCCCCTCTGGCCTGCCGGCCATCTCCCCCGCAAGGGGGGAGATTGGATGTCGCCGGGGCTTTCGCCAACTTTCAAGGGTGAAGAAAGAGGCGCGGTACTCGACGCTGCCAATCTCCCCCCTTGCGGGGGAGATGTCCGGCAGGACAGAGGGGGGTGGGCGGGAACTCACGCTATCGCGATTTCCATTTCGTCCAGCAAGGCACCCGCCGACCCTCAAACCTTGACCAGCTGCTCCACGCGGTCCTTCGCCCCAAAAATCCGGAGATAGCGCTCGATCTCCTTCTTGTCGCCCGTCGCTTTCGCCGGATTGTCCGACAGCTTCACCGCCGGCCGGCCATTGGCCTCCGTTACCTTGCAGACCAGCGATATCGCATCCAGGCTGTTGGTTTCGGTCGGCGCGCAGCCTTCGAAATCGTTGGTGAGGTTGGTGCCCCAGCCGAAGGACATGCGCACCTTGCCCTTGAAGTGCCTGTAGGTCTCCTCGATGGTTTCGACCTCGAGACCGTCGGAGAAGATCAGCAGCTTCTGCCTGGGGTCCTTGCCCTTCTCGCGCCACCAGTCGATGATTTTTTCGCCGCCTTCGATCGGCGGCGCGCTGTCGGGGCGGAAGCCGGTCCAGTCGGCGACCCAGTCCGGGGCGTCGCGCAGGAAGGATGCGGTGCCGAAAGCGTCGGGCAGCACGATCAGCAGGTTGCCGCCGTAATAGCGCTGCCAGTCCTGCAGCACCTTGTAGGGCGATTCCTTCAATTCCTTTTCCGACTTGGCAAGGGCGGCAAAAACCATCGGCAATTCATGCGCGTTGGTGCCGAGCGCTTCGAGGTCGTTGTCCATCGCCAGCAGCACGTTCGAGGTGCCGGTGAAGGCTTCGCCAATGCCTTCCTTGAGCGCCTCGACGCACCAGCGCTGCCACAGGAAGGAATGGCGGCGGCGGGTGCCGAAATCGGAGATGCGGATGCCGGGCAGCGCCTTCAAGCGTTCGGTCTTGGCCCACATCTTCCCCTTGGCGCGTGCATAGAGCACGTCAAGCGCGAAGGGACCGAAGGCGCGCATGGCGGCGCGGGAACGAAGCTCATTGATGATCGCCAGCGCCGGGATTTCCCACAGCGTAGTGTACATCCAGGGGCCACTGAAGGAGAGCTCGTACTGTCCGTCGCGCTTGGAGAGCTCGTAGTCGGGCAGCCGAAAACCTTCCAGCCAGGCGAGGAATTCCGGCTCGAAGATCTGCTTGCGGCCATAGAAATTGTTACCGCCAAGCCAGATCATCTCCTTCTTGGAGAAGCGCAGCGTGCGGGCATGGTCGAGCTGGTCGCGCAATTCGCCTTCGTCGATGTCGTCGGCAAGCCGCACCGAGGTAGTGCGGTTGATCAGCGAAAAGGTGGCGTCGACCTTGGGGTACATGCCCCAGATCATCTGCAGCATCAGAAGCTTGTAGAAATCGGTGTCGAGCAGGCTGCGGACGATCGGGTCCAGCTTCCAGGTGTGGTTATAGACGCGCCGCGCTATATCGGTTCTTGCCATGTCCTGCCGTCGCCTTCGCTGCTCACGTCTTTCTTACGCAATTCCGGACGGGAAACCGCCGCACAGTTTTCCTGGAATTGCCCGGCAAGAGCTTATTAGCATTGAATTTTTGAAAGCGCCTCCCGCTTTCCGGGCTGGCCCGACAAAAAGCAGTCGCTCCGGTCCAGCCTCAACTCTTGGCGCCCACCACCCTCAGCGCCGGACGCTTCCGGCGGCTGCCGATGCGGCCGGCCACCGGCGCGTCGGCGCGGCTGTCGGCTTGTTCCTTTTCGGCGAACAGCCAGTCGACGAACAATTGCACGATCGGCGCCGAACGCATCTCGTTGCGGCAGACCACATAGAAATCGTCGACCGCCGGCACCGACAGGCTGAACGGCGCCACCAGCAGGCCCCTGGCGAGCAGCATGCTGGCGGTGACGGAATCGCCGAGCGCCACGCCATGTCCGTGCACCGCGGCTTCGATCGCCGTACGGGCGTCGCCGAGATGGTGGCGGCGGCCACGTTCGAGGTCGAGCCCATCGGCGGCGGCCAGCCAGGTGTGCCATTCGCGGCCATCATCGCCATGCAGGATGACATGGCCAGCAAGATCCCGGCAGATGCGGAGCGGCCGGTTGTTGATCAGCGTCGGGCTGACCACCGGGAACAGTTCGAGGCCCGACCATTTGCGCATCCAGCAATCGGTCCAGCTGCCGTCGCCATAGAGCACGCAGACATCGACCTGTGGGGCGCGGATGTCCTTGGGGTCGTTGGACGGGATCAGCGTCAACCTGATATCAGGATATTGCGCCATGAAGCTGCCGAGCCGCGGCGTCATCCACAGAAGCAGCAGCGCCGGCACGCAGGAGACCGACAGCGTACCGGCGCTGGCTGGCCTGGTCATGCGCTGGGTGGCGGCGGCGATGCCGTCGAAGGCGGTCGAGACCGCCGGCAGCAATTCGGCGCCGTGCGGGGTGAGCTTTACCCGCTGTCCGGTGCGTTCGAACAGTTTTACGCCGAGTGATTGCTCGAGCGCCTTGATCTGGTGGCTGATTGCGCCGTGGGTGACGTTGAGCTCACTCGCCGCCTTGGTCAGCGAGGCATGCCGCGCCGTCGCCTCGAAGGCGCGCAAGGGATTCAAGGGGGGCAGACGCTTGGCCATGAGCAACCGGATACTTTGTGAGATTTTCTCACAATCAGCACCGTAACAATATCAATTGATTTTTCAATGCGGCTGCCGGACACTTTGGCAGGTCAACAGCATCAATGATGTGAAATCTGCAGGCAGCCAGCGGGACAGCGACCCGGCCGGGTGACGGTCAGTTCGCAGATGTCGCCACGGCCGCATGCATCAGCCCGGCAGGAGGAGACCGACATGGGTTATGACAGAGGCAAGCTGGAAGCCTTGCGCCGCAAGTATGGCGAGAGCCATGGCGGCGAGATGTTCGACCCGAAGTTCCGCAAGGTCGCCGACAAGATCTTCTCCAAGAGCGGCACCCGACTCGCGCCCTATGCCGGCATCCCGACCTTCCTCGCCGCGCCCTATCGCGAAATCGCAGCCGACAATCCCGATTTCGGCGATTTGCAGGTGGCGATCATCGGCGTGCCGATGGATCTCGGCGTCACCAACCGGCCCGGCTCGCGCTTTGGACCCAGGGCGCTGCGCGCCATCGAGCGCATCGGACCCTACAACCACGTGCTGGAATGCGCCCCGACGCATGAGCTTCGCGTCGCCGACATCGGCGATACGCCGTTCCGCAGCCGCTACCGGCTGGAGATCAGCCACGAGGATATCGAGCGCCGCACCAACCAGATCGTCGATGCCGGCGTGCTGCCGCTCTCGGTCGGCGGCGACCACTCGATCAGCCATCCGATCCTGAAGGCGGTCGGCAAGAAGGCGCCGGTCGGCATGATCCATATCGATGCCCATTGCGACACAAGCGGGCTGTTCGACATGACCAAGTTCCACCATGGCGGCCCGTTCCGCAACGCGGTGCTGGACGGCGTCCTCGACCCCACCCGCACCATCCAGATCGGCATCCGCGGCTCGGCCGAATATCTGTGGGAGTTCACCTACGAATCCGGCATGACGGTCGTGCATGCCGAAGAGGTGACGGGTCTCGGCATTCCGGCCATCATCGAGAAGGCGCGCAGAATCGTCGGCGACGGCCCGACCTACATTTCCTTCGACGTCGACAGTGTCGATCCGGCCTTCGCGCCGGGTACCGGCACGCCGGAAATCGGCGGCCTGACGACGCGCGAGGTGCTCGAACTGCTGCGCGGCTTGAAAGGCCTCAACATTGTCGGCGGCGATGTCGTCGAGGTGGCGCCGCAATATGACGCGACCACCAACACCGCCCATGTCGGCGCCCAGGTCCTGTTCGAGATCCTGAGCCTGATGGTGTTCAGCCCGGCGATCACCGGCAAGGGGGCCTGACGGATTTCACATGCAAAGGCGGCCGCCGCGCTGGAGCCGGCGGCCGTTTCCAAAACAAACAAGCTTCCAGAAGGGGAATACCAATGACAATCCATATGAAATCAACCATCGCCGCTGCGCTGATGCTCGCCGGCCTCGGCTTCGCCTCCCTTGCCAATGCCGACGCCGTCGACGACATCACCAAGGCCGGCGCCATCAATGTCGGCATCTTCTCCGACTTTCCGCCCTTCTCCTCGGCCAGCGCCGATATGAGCATCAAGGGTTACGACGTCGACGTCGCGCAGGCGATCGCCGATTCACTTAAGGTGAAGCTCAATCTGGTCAGCGTCACCGGCCAGAACCGCATCCCGTATCTCACCGACAAGCGCGTCGATATCCTGATGAGCGTCGGCTATTCCAAGGAGCGCGAGGAGGTGATCGATTT
The DNA here is from genome assembly GCF_040320135.1 of Mesorhizobium sp. M0772. Lineage (NCBI taxonomy): Bacteria > Pseudomonadati > Pseudomonadota > Alphaproteobacteria > Hyphomicrobiales > Phyllobacteriaceae > Mesorhizobium > Mesorhizobium sp. M0772. Next base: position 7,314 of record NZ_JAMYPB010000048.1, read on the forward strand.
CGCCGCCGCCTATGCGCCCTACTACATCGCCGTCATCGGTCCGGCGGCGCTTTCGGTCAAAGGCAAGGAAGATCTCGCCGACAAGTCGATCGCCGTCAATCGCGGCACGCTGGAGGATACGTCGCTGACCGAAGCGGCGCCGGCATCGGCCGACATCAAGCGCTTCGACAACTACAACTCCGTCATCCAGGCCTTCATCTCCGGCCAGACCCAGCTGATGGTGGTCGGCAATGATGTCGGCGCCCAGGTGCTGGCCAAGCAGGACGCGCTGAAGCCGGAGCAGAAGTTCCAGCTTTTGACCTCGCCTTCGCATATCGGCCTTAACAAGAAAGAGGACCGGCTGAAGACGGCGGTCAATGATGCGGTTGCCAAGATGCTGGCCGACGGCAAGCTCGATGAGAGCTCGAAGGCCTGGCTGAAGACGCCGCTCAATCCCGACAACCTCAAGGATTGAGTTCTCGTGGCCTTTGCCTGGCTCCCAGGTGCTGTGGGCGACATCGCGCGCGGCGCGGCCACGACGATCCTGTTGATCGTCGTGACCACGCTCGTGGGCACGCTGCTCAGCATCCTGGGCGCTGCCGGCCGGCGCAACGGCCCGGTATTCGTGAAGCGCGCCATCGCGGTCTATGTCGAGGTGATGCGCAACACGCCGTTCCTGGTGCAGCTGTTCTTCATCTTCTTCGGCCTGCCCAGCCTCGGCATAAGGCTCGATCCGATCCTGGCCGCCATGCTGGCAATGACGCTCAACATGGCGGCCTACACGATTGAAATCGTCGGCGCCGGTCTCGATGCCGTGCCCGGCGGACAGACGGAAGCCGCCTTGGCACTCGGGCTTCGGCCACGCCAGGTGTTTGTCAAGATCGTGCTGCCGCAGGCGCTCAAGGTGATCTATCCGGCGCTGACCAGCCAGATCGTCATCATGATGCTGGAATCGGCCGTGGTGTCGCAGATCGCCGTGCGCGAGCTGACCTATGAGGCCGACATGCTGCAAGCCCGCACCTTCCGGTCCTTCGAAACCTATTTCGTCGTGACCCTGGTCTACCTCGTCCTGTCCATGGCCTTGCGCCGGCTGCTGGTCACAGGCGGGCGCCGCGTGTTGGGGGCAGGTGTCACATGATCGAATTCACCTTCTGGGACATCGTTCGCAATCTGCTGCTCGCCGCCCGCTGGACGGTGCTGTTGTCGCTGGCGGCCTTTGTCGGCGGCGCGCTGGTCGGGCTGATCGTGCTGTTCTTCAGGATCGCAGAGAATAAATGGAGCCGGCGCATCGCTTCCGGCTACATCGCCCTGTTCCAGGGAACGCCGCTGTTGATGCAGCTGTTCCTGATGTTCTTCGGCCTGCCGATGCTCGGCCTGCGCATCGAACCATGGACGGCAGCGGTGCTCGGCCTGACCTTCTTCGCCAGCGCCTATCTGGCCGAGATCTGGCGCAGCGGCGTCGATGCGCTGCCGCGCGGGCAGTGGGACGCCGGTGCCAGCCTAGGCCTGCACCGTCTGCAGGAGCTCAGGCTGATCATCCTGCCGCAGGCGTTCTCGATCACTAGGGCGCCGATCGTCGGCTTCCTGGTGCAGTTGATCAAATCGACGGCGCTGACCTCGATCATCGGCTTCGAGGAGCTGGTCAGAACCTCCAACGCCATCAACAACGCCACCTTCGAACCGTTCAAGGTCTACGGGCTGGTGGCGCTGATCTTCTTCGTCATGTGCTTTCCACTGACGCAATACGCCCGTACGCTCGAACAACGAGCGGCGGCCCACTGACGCCAGGCGGCGACAGTGCGTGAAGGGAACCTGCCGGAATAGAACGGCATCAACTGAGGAGAAACCAGATGAACAGACTGATTGGAAAATCCCTGACACGGCGCGGCGTGCTTGGTGCGGGCCTCGCTACAGCCGGCGTGCTCGCCATGCCGTCGATCCTGCGCGCGCAGGACAAGTCGCTGAAGGTCGGCGTCTATGGCGGCTATTTCAAGAAATCCTTTGACGAGCACGTCTTCCCCGATTTTACCAAGGCCACCGGCATTGCAGTGGAATCGGTCGCCGAGCCGACCGGCGAAGCCTGGCTGGTGCAGCTCGAACAGGCGTCCAAGGCAGGCCAGGCGCCGGCCGACCTTTCGATGATGTCGCAGACCTCGACGCTGAAGGGCCAGTCGACCGAATTATGGACGCCGCTCGATACGTCGAAGTTCAAGCACTACAACGACCTCTTGCCGCGCTTCGTCAACAAATATCCGGATGGCCGGGTCGCCGGCATCGGCGCCGTCGCCTGGTGGATCACGCTGGTCTCCAACACCGACGTCTACAAGGATGCGCCGACCTCATGGGAGACGCTGTGGGACAAGGCCAATGAGGACAAGCTTGGCCTTCTGGCACTTGCCTCGAACTCGTTCCTGCTCGAAGTGACGGCAAAGACCTTCATGGGCGGCACCAATGCGCTCGACACCGAGGACGGACTGAACAAGGCATTCGAAAAGCTCGCCGAGCTCAAGCCGAATGTCCGGCTGTGGTATCGCGACGAGGCGCAGTTCGAGCAGGCGCTGAAGTCGGGCGAGATCCCGATGGGCCAGTATTATCACGACGTCACCGGCCTCGCGGTCGCCGACGGCTTCCATGTCCGCTCGACCTTCCCGAAGGAAGGCGGCATCCAGGATTCCGGCAATTGGGTGCTGTCGCGCGCCTCGACCAAGGTCGACGAGGCGCATGCATTCATCGACTATATGAGCCAGCCGTCGATGCAGGGTCTGATGTCGCGCAAGGTCGGCACCACGCCTACGCTGAAGAAGGAGGTGCTCGACCTCAAGCCGGAAGAGTTCGCCGCGGTGTCGTCGGATATCGATCCGATCATCCCGCGCTACGACCTCTATACATCGAAGGCCGACTGGATCAACCAGAAGTGGACCGAGCTGATCGTCGGCTGAGCCGTTCGATCCGTCTGAACCACAGCGGCCGCCGGCATAGTCCGGCGGCCCCTTAGCAAACCCTCCAAGGGATGAGCATGTCCGGACTAGACATCAACGCCGTCACCAAAAAATTCGGCAACTTCGCCGCCGTCGACAATGTCCAGCTCAACGTGCCGCATGGCACGTTCGTGTGTCTGCTCGGCCCGTCGGGCTGCGGCAAGACCACGCTGCTGCGCATGATTGCCGGACTGGAGGAGCCGACCAGCGGCGCCATCGTGCTCGACGGCGAGGACATCACGCCTTTGCCGACGCACAAGCGCAATCTCGGCATGGTGTTCCAGTCGCTGGCGCTGTTTCCGCATCTCTCCGTCGGCGACAACATCGCCTATGCGCTGCGCATTCGCGGCGCCTCGAAGGAGGAGCAGAAGAAACGCGTCGACGAGTTGCTGGGCCTCATCCATCTGACCGGCTTTGCCGACCGTCCGGTGGCCAAACTGTCGGGCGGTCAGCGCCAGCGCGTGGCAATTGCGCGGGCCTTGGCGCTGTCGCCGAAACTGTTCCTGCTCGACGAGCCGCTGTCGGCGCTCGACGCCAAATTGCGCGAGGCCATGCAGGTGGAACTGCGCCAGTTGCAGCAGCGGTTGGGCATCACCACCATCGTCGTCACCCACGACCAGCGCGAAGCCATGACCATGGCCGACCTGGTCGTCGTCATGGGCCACGGCAGAATCCTGCAGGCGGCGCCGCCGATCGAGATCTACCGCAAGCCGGCCGACGCCTTCGTCGCCGACTTCATCGGCATCACCAATCTGCTGCCGGCCGAGATCGACAGCACCGGGCGCACCACCATTCTGGGCACAGCCATTCCAGGTCTTGCCATGCCGGCGGGTCAGACCAAAGCGTCTGTTTCGGTCCGCCCGGAGGACGTGCATCTGGGCAGCCCCGGCGGCTCGGCCATTACCGGCGAGGTGAGTTTCGTTCGCGATCTCGGCGGCACCATCGAGACCTTCGTCGACGTCGGCGGCACCAGCATCATTGCGGTGACGACGCCGCGCGAGCGGCATGACGTGCCGGTCGGCGCCAAGGTCGGGGTCACGCTGCCACCGGCAAGCTGCGTGGTGCTCGGCGCATGAGACGCGAAGCCCCGAAGTCCATAGCCGACTACACGCCACTGTTCTTTCCGGCGCTGATGCTGATCGTCTTCTTCGTCGTGCCCTTCTCGACGATGATCGCGGTGAGCTTCTTCAAGCGCAACCCGTCCGGTTTCTACACGCCGGACTTCGTGTTCGACAATTACGCCCGCTTCCTGTCGGTGTTCTTCGGCGGCGTGCTCGGCTTTTCGCTGATGCTGGCGGTGCTGGTCGCCGTCTGCTGCGTGACCATCGCCTTCCCCTTCACCTACCTCCTGACCCGCCGGCCGCGCCGCGTGCAGACGCTGTGGCTGGTCGGCCTGTTGTCGGTGCTGTCGCTGTCGGAAGTCATTATCGGCTTTGCCTGGTCGACGCTGTTTTCGCGCACGGCGGGCATCACCAATCTGTTCGTGGCGATCGGGCTGATGGACAAGCCGGTGGCGCTGCTGCCGACCTTCGGCGCGGTGCTGACCGGCATGGTTTACCAGGCGCTGCCCTATACGATCCTGGTGCTTTACCCCGCTTTGGTCCGCCTCGATCCGACTCTGTTAGAGGCCGCGCGCACGCTCGGCGCCTCGCCTATCCGCGCCTTCTTCAACGTCGTCGCGCCGGCGCTGCGCAACACCATCGTGGCGACGCTGATCATGGTCTTCGTGTTTGCGCTCGGCTCCTACCTGCTGCCGCAGATTCTCGGACGGCCGCAACACTGGACGCTGTCCGTGCTGATCACCGACCAGGCGATCTACCAGTCCAACATGCCGTTCGCAGCCGCAATGGCGGTGTTCCTGGTGCTGATCTCGCTGGCGCTGGTCGGACTGACGCTGCTCGTCGGACGCCGCGAGAATGCACTATGACCGCGACCTTGCTGCGCCGTGTCTATTTCACCATCGTCGCTTTGTTCCTGGCGGCGCCGCTGATCGTGGTGGCCGGGGTTTCGGTCAACTCGCGGCAGGAACTCAGCTTCCCGCCGGTCGGTTTCTCGCTCGCCTGGTACGCCCAGATCTTCACCGATCCGGAATGGCGGCTGGCGCTGATCCATTCGGTGACGCTGGCCGTCTGTTCGGCGGCGATCGCTGTTGCGGTGGCGCTGCCGCTGGCCTGGTTCCTATGGCGGCGCATCGCGCCATGGGCAAACATCTTTCAGGTGCTGGGGCTTGCCCCCTTCATCCTGCCGCCGGTCATCACCGCGCTCGGCTTCCTCTCCTTCTGGGCGACGGTCGGGCTGTTCGGCCAGTTCTTCACCGCCATCATCAGCCACGCCATCTTCTTCGTGACGCTGCCGCTGGTGACGCTGTCGCTGGGCTTTGCCTCGATCGACCGCTCGCTGGTAGAGGCCGCCGCCACCATGGGCGCCGACGACCGCACGGTGCTGAAGGCCGTGGTGCTGCCGCTGATCCTGCCCTACCTCGTCTCGGGCTACGCCTTCGCCTTCGTCTTGTCGCTCAACGAATACATCGTCGCCTACATGACGATCGGCTTCACCACCGAGACGCTGCCCATCAAGATCTTCAACGCGCTGCGCTACGGCTACACGCCGACCATGGCTTCGGTCTCGGTGTTCTTCGTGGCGGTGGCGGCACTGGTGTTCGGCTCGATCGCCAGGTTCGGCGATATACGCCGGCTGCTCGGCGCGATGTCGTCGGACGGGAGCTGAGCGCAATCATTTGTAACAGCACCCCTCGATCGCGTCGCCTGTACGGGCCGTCCCGGCCCAGGCCTGCTTGATCTTCAGCGATATGGCTGGTGCGGCGAAGCCGGTGTGCACCAGCCATTTCGCAAGTCTAGCACATGGTGCGGCACCGCCGTCATGCTGCCCCTTTCCAACGCAGGAGGCGCATGGCATTGGCCGTCACCAGCACGGTCGCGCCGGTATCGGCCATGATCGCCGGCCACAGGCCGGTGATTCCCAAGACCGTGGTCACGAGGAAGACGGCCTTGAGGCCGAGGGCCATGGTTATGTTCTGTTTGATGTTGGCCATGGTCGCCTTCGACAGCGCAATCATCGCGGCAACGTCGCCGACACGGCCATGCAGCACCGCTGCATCAGCGGTTTCGAGAGCCACGTCAGTGCCGCCGCCCATCGCAATACCAACATCGGCGGCCGCAAGGGCTGGCGCGTCATTAATGCCATCGCCGACCTTGGCCACAATGAGGCCCTCTCCCTTCAGCTCTCCGACAATACGCTGCTTGTCTTCTGGCAGTAGCGCGGCGCGGACCTCGATGCCGAGTTGCTTGCCGATCGCGGCAGCTGTCCGCTTGTTGTCGCCCGTCAGCATGATGGTCTTAATGCCGGAATCCGTCAGCGCCTTGAGACCAGCGAAAGCGTCCGGGCGCGGTTCATCACGCATTGCAATGGCGCCCGCCACCTTGTTGTCGACGAGGACGACCGAAACGGTTTTGCCTTCGTCATTGAGCGCGGCGATTTGAGACTTTTGAACCTCAGTGAGCTTCGCCGTATCCTCGGCCGCCTGTGGCGATGCAAGGAAAACTTCGGTGCCTTCCACGTTCGCCTTGACCCCCTTGCCACCTAGAGCCTGCGCTTTGGACACGGCCGGAGCCTGAACCTTGTCTGCAGACGCCTTTGCGAGGATGGCGATGGCAAGCGGATGGCTTGAGCCGGTCTCCAAGGCGGCAGCAAGACGCAGCACTTCGGCCTCCGATTTTCCGAAAGAAACCACGTCGGTGACCTGGGGCTTGCCGAGCGTGAGCGTGCCGGTCTTGTCAAGCGCCACGGCGGTGACCTTGCCGAGAACCTCGAGGACCGCCCCGCCCTTCATCAGTAGGCCGCGCTTGGCGCCAGCCGAGAGCGACGCGGCGATTGCCGCCGGGACCGAGATGACCAGGGCACAGGGGCAGCCGATGAGCAACAGGGCGAGGCCTTTGTAGATCCATTCGTTCCAGTTGCCGCCGAAAACGAGAGGTGGAACCACGGCCACCATCGCGGCCACGCCGACCACAGCAGGCGTGTACCAGCGCGAGAAGCGGTCGACGAACCGCTCAGTTGGCGCCTTGCTCTCCTGGGCTTCCTCGACCAGCTTGACGACGCGCGCGATGGTGTTATCGGAGGCAACGGCGGTGACCTTGATGCGCAAAACAGCGTCGCCATTGATGGTGCCGGCGAAAACCTTGTCGCCGACGCATTTGCGCACCGGCACGCTCTCGCCTGACACCGGGGATTCGTCGATCGCGCTCTCACCCTCGGTGATCTCGCCATCGGCGGGAATCCGGTCACCCGGCCGCACCATGATCATGGCGCCTACTTCAAGGCTTTCGGCCGGCACCTCGCGCGTCTTGCCGCCCTTTTCAATGAAGGCCGTTTTCGGGACCAGCGTGGTCAGCGCTTGAATGCTCGAGCGCGCCTTTCCGGCGGCAACGCCCTCGAGAAGCTCACCGACAAGGAACAGGAAGACCACAGTGGCAGCTTCCTGGCCGGCGCCGATAATGACCGCACCGACGGCCGCTATGGTCATGAGCATTTCGATGGTGAAGGGAATGCCTGCGACGGCGGCCATGACGGCCCGTTTGGCGATAGGCACCAGGCCAACCAGCATGGCCGCGATAAAGACCCACACCCCGGACGCCGGCCACACATAGTGAATGGCAAACGCAAGGACCAGCGCGGCGCCGCTGGCGATCGTCAGGCGACCCTTGGGACTCTTCCACCACGGCCCCGAGGTTGGCGCGCGGTCGTGCCCGTGAAGGCCCTCTATTCCCTCCTCGCGGTCATCTTGACTTTCGCTGACCTGATCGTGGCTGGCGTGAGCATGGCCCGCATGGTAGTCGCCCGCATCGTCGTGGTCATTGTGATGGTGCTCTGCCCCGTCCAGCCCGACCTTTCCCTTTACCTTGAGTTCGGCAACCGTGTAGCCGAGGCCAGTCACCTTCTTTTCAAGTTCGGCGAGGTCACTCTCGGGCGTGTGCCTGACCGTCATGGTGCCGGCGGTGACGGACACGCTGACATCTTCGACGCCAGGGATGCGACGTACCGCCTTATCGATTTTGGTGGCGCAACCGGCACAATCCATGCCTTCGACGCGATAACGGGTTTGTGCTTGAAGCGCGGTCATAACATTCCTCTTGTATCGTTTGACTGCGACGCTACATCCTCTAGCGACTAGAGGAGCAAGCGAAATATGCTGAATGGAGTGACCATTGGCGAAGCCGCCCGCCAAAGCGGCGTGAAAGTACCGACCATTCGCTATTACGAGCAGATAGGGTTGCTTGCCGCGCCAGCGCGAAGTGACGGCAACCGCCGTCAATATGAAGGTGGCGACTTGCGCCGGTTAGCGTTTATTCGCCATTCCCGCGAACTGGGCTTCGATATCGAAGCGATCCGCACTCTACTTGATTTGCAGGATAACCCTTTACAGCCTTGTGCAACTGCTGACGCCATTGCCCAAGCACGGCTCGCCGACGTTGCGCAGCGTATCCGCAGCCTGAAAGCCTTGCAGGCCGAGCTCGAGCTGATGGTTGAAGGCTGCCGCCATGGTAGAGTCGGCGAATGCCGGGTGATCGAGGTTTTGGCCGACCATGATCAATGTCGACACGAGCACAAATGTTTGCGTATTTAAGTGCTCCATGTGGCCACCTTGGTCTCCATTTCCAACAATGGGAAGACCTCGATTGCGACTGACGCAATTTCAGGAGTTCCGCCGTTGAAGTACTCTGCCAGGGGCGTTTTCGCATGGTCCGCTATTTAACCTGCGCGTCGCAAGCCGACCGGCAGCTTTCGGCCCAAAGCGATACCAGACATCTGCTCTGCAGTGACTGCTTCGGGCAGTTGGCGGACCGCTTGGTTCGCCGTCAATGCCCAAAGACAAGCGGCGGTGCTATGCGGTCGCGCCGCAGCCAGCGCGCGAGGAGCAGCACCGCCACCACGGCCAGACCTGACGCCAGGCCGATCCAGATGCCGACGCCGTGCAGGCCGAAATGGAAGGCGAGCAGCACGCCGAGCGGCAGGCCGATGCCCCAATAGCCGATGGCGGCATAGATCATCGGCACCTTGGTGTCGTGCAGGCCGCGCAGCATGCCGGCGGCAACGGCCTGCGCGCCGTCGAAGATCTGGAACAGCGCCGCAAAGGCAAGGAACGACACGGCCAGCGCGATCACCCTGGCATTGGCCGGATCGGTCATGTCGATGAAGGCGCTGATCAACAGATGCGGCCACAGCACCATCACCAGCGCCATCAGCGCCATGGACGAGACGCCGATGACGAAGGCGGTCCAGCCGGCGCGCGAAACGCCTGCCGGATTGCCTGCGCCATGGGCCAGCCCGACGCGCACGGTGACGGCCTGGTTGAGGCCGAGCGGCACCATGAAGGAGATCGAGGCGATCTGGATTGCGATGGCGTGCGCGGCCAGCGAGTCCGCATCGATCAGGCCCATCAGCAGGGCTGCCGCGTTGAAGATCGTCACCTCGAAGGCGAGGATGCCGGCGATCGGCATGCCGAGCCGCAGCAGACCCTTGAAACGCGGCCAGTCGGAGCGCCAAAAGCGGCCGAACAGGCGGTAGCGGCGGAACTTCTTCTCCAGCATCACCACGGCTGCCAGGCCGCAGAACATCAGCGTGCTCGACAGCGTGGTCGCCAGCCCCGAACCGGCAATGCCCATCGAGGTGACGCCGAGATTGCCGAACATGAACACCCAGTTGAAGAAGGCGTTGCAGGCGACGGCGACGAAGACGATGATCAGCGCCCAGCCCGGCCGCTCCAGCGCCGAGATGAAGGAACGCAGCACGATATAGCCGTAGAAAGGCAGCACCGCCCATTCCAACCAGCGCAGATAGATGCCGGCCTGATGCGCCAATGCCGGCTCCTGGCCCATGGCAAGCAGAATGGCCTCGCCATGCCACAACACGACCCAGATCGGGATCGAGATCAGGATCGCCAGCCACAGGCCCTGGCGCACGGTGCGGCGCAAATCGCGCACCGAATAGCGCCGGCGGCCAAGCTCGGTGGCGATCATCGGCGAGGTCGCCAGCATCAGGCCGAGGCCGAAGATCAGCGGCATGAAATAGAGGTTGGCGCCGAGCGCGCCGCTGGCCAGCGTATCGGCGCCCAGACGACCCATCATCATGACGTCTGTGGCGGTCATCGCGGTCTGGCCGAGATTGGTGAGCACCATCGGCCAGGCCAGCGCCAGCGTCGCCCTGATTTCCTGACGCCAAAGATTTTCCGGCGCACGAGCGCCGGCTTCGATCGCAGACATTGTCCTGCTCTTTCCGGTTGCGGCGCGTCGGCAACGAGGCCGGAAGCCGCACTTCCAAACGGCAAAACCTTCGGTTTCGCGGCGTTTGCGTCGTTCTATTGGACGAAATGCGACATGAAGGCAAGGGACGACGGGCAGCCGGCGATTGAGCCAGAGGCGGGAACCATTCCTACCGACCGCCCTTGGATCAACCGATGCTTTCGCCGCCGTCGATCACCAGCGCCTGGCCGGTCATGAAGGATGAGCGGTCGGAGACGAGGAACAGGATCGCTTCGGCGATCTCTTCGGCGCTCGCCCAGCGCCCCATCGGGATCCTGGTGCGGACATAGGTCTCGATCGCCTCGCGGCCGCCCATTTGGGCGATGAACGGCTCGTTGAAGGGGGTGTCGACCCAGCCGGGGCAGAGCGCGTTGACGCGCACATTGTGCCGGGCATAGTCGAGCGACATCTGCCTGGTCATCGCCACCACGGCATGTTTGGACGTGGCATAGGCGATCATCTCGCGGTCGTAGAAGACGCCCGAATTCGAAGCCGTGTTGAGGATGACGCCGCCGCCTTGCGCGACCATTGCCGGCATGACCAGCCGCGCGGCCAGAAACTGCGCCCGTACATTGATGCGCCATGACGCATCCATACCATCGACCTCGACCTCGGTCAGCGTGCCGCCGACCTGGATGCCGGCGTGATTGTGCAGAATGTCGATGCGGCCATACTTGCCGAGAGTGCCTGTGATGAGCTGCCCTACCGCCGCGTCGTCAGAGACGTCGGTGACAATGGCCTCGGCCTGCCCGCCAGCCGCGCGGATACTCGCCGCTGTCGCCTCGCCGCTGGTCTTATCCCGGTCGGCGATGACCACCAGCGCGCCTTCCCTGGCCATGATCATGGCGCCGGCGCGGCCGATGCCGGAACCGGCGCCCGTCACCACGGCGATGCGGTCTTTGAGGAGCATGAATTTGTCTTTCAGCTGGATGGCTTGTTCAGTTTGACGGCTGGCGCTGGCGCAGCTGCCATTGGGCAAGCACCACCAGAAGAACCGAGGCGACGAGCACGATGGTGGCGATGGCGTTGATTTCCGGCGTCACGCCGCGCCGGATCGAGGCGAAGACATAGATCGGCAGCGTCGTCTGCGCGCCGGCGACGAAGAAGGCGACGATGAAATCGTCGAAGGAGAAGGTGAAGGCGAGCAGGAAGCCGGCGATCACCGCCGGCATGATCTGCGGCAGCACGATCGAGCGGAACGTCGTCAGCGGCGTGGCGTAGAGATCGCTCGAGGCCTCGACCAGGTTGCGGTCGAGGCTGGCGAGACGCGTGCCGACGATTATCGTCACCAACGCCATCGAAAACAGGCCGTGGGCGGCGATGATCGATCCATAGCCGAGCGACAGGCGCGGCGGCTGGTCGTTTGGCCAGATCGAGGCGAGGAACGGGTTGAGCACGCCAAACAACTGGACCAGCGCGACGAGCGTCGAGATGCCGATGACGACGCCGGGAACGACGATCGCGGCACCCATCAGCGCGTCGAAGACGGCGCGGGTTCTGAGCCCGACCCGCGCCAGGCCGAGTGCGGCTGCCGTGCCGCACACCGCCGCCAGAAGCGCGCTGGTGGTGGCGATGAACAGGCTGTTCTTCAATGCCTCGACCAGGAACGGGTTCGACAGCGCCGTGCCGTACCACTGCACCGAAAAGCCGGTGAACTCGCTGGCATGGCGGCCGGCGTTGAAGGAAAACAGCACGACCAACGCAATCGGCAGATAGAGGAAGGCGAAGACGGCTGTGACGAAGGCGCGCATCAGATCAGATCCACCCTGCGGGCGCCCGACACCCGCGTCGAGATGCGGTTGGCGGCAATCAGCACCACCACCGAAACCGCCACCAAGGTGATGGCGATGGCCGATCCGAACGGCCAGTTGCGCGACTGCAGGAACAGGTCGACCAGCGCGTTGCCGATGAAGAACACCTTGCCACCGCCAAGCAGCGTCGGGATCAGGTATTCGCCAAGCAGCAGGATCATGACCAGCGAGAAGCCGGTCATGACGCCCGGCAGCGACAGCTTCAGCGTCACGCCTAGGAAGGTCGAGAGCGGCGTCGCGCCGAGATCGGCAGAGGCTTCCAGCAGCCGTCGGTCGAGCCGCTCGAGACTGACATAGATCGGCAGGATCATCAGCGGCAAATAGCCATAGACGATGCCGAGCAGCACGGCGCCCGGCGTGTTGATCAGCCTGACATCCTCGATGCCGACAAAGGCCAGCAATGCGGGAATGCCGCGTCCGCCCAGAATGTACATCCAGGCATAGGTGCGCATCAAAAGGCTGGTCCAAAAGGGAATGACGACGAGCGCAAGCAGGATCAGTCGCCAGCGTTGCGGCGCCTTCAGGGCGAGGTAGTAGGCAACCGGGTAGGCGACGAGCAGGCAGGCAAGCGCGCCCACCGGCGCCAGCATCATCGTGTTCCAGAAAGCAGTCGCCCGCGCCGGAAGATTGGCATACTGCGCCAGCGTGAAGGCGGTCTGATAGCCGCCCTCCGGCGCCCGCTCGCCGACGCTGAACACGGCAATGGCGATGAACGGCAGCACAAGGAACACCACCAGCCACGCCGTGGCCGGTGCGAGCAGCAGCGCCGTCAGAAAATTGTGCCGAAATCTGTTGCCGTGCATTGAACCGCCCCGAGGCCGGCGGACCTAGGCCCGCCGGTTTTCCGTTTGCGTCAGGTCGGCATCAGGCCGACTTGAAGCGCGCCATCAGCTCGGCGCGGCCGGGATCGGTCAGCGTCGCCGCCGCACCGAATTCCAGCGGTGTCAACAGGTCGGCCGCCGGGTAAAGGATCGGATTGTCGAGCACTTCCTTGGGCAGCAGTTTGTTGACCCGCGCGTCGGTCGAGGGCGCGCCATTGGCGAGATGCTCCTTCACAGCAACCTCCGGGGTCATCAGATAATTGAGCAAGGCATAGCCGGCCGGCTTGTTCGGCGCGTCCTTCGGGATGGCGTAGAAATCGGTCCAGATTTCGCCGCCCTCCTTGCCCAAGACATAGGCGATCTCTGGAATATCGCGATGCAGCTGTGCGCCATCATTCGTCCAGCACATGGTCATCCAGGCGTCGCCCGCCCGCATGCCCGGCTGGTAGTCCGAAGAGACCGCGAACAGATGCGGCTTGACCTTGAGCAGCAGTTCCTCGGCCTTGGCGAGTTCGTCCTGCTTCAGCGAGTTGAAGGAATAGCCGTAATATTTCAGCGCGTTGCCGATGGTGGTCAGCTGGTAGTCATGCACCATGGTGCGGCCATCGCCCTCAGCCATGGCGACGTCCCAGAATTCCTTCCAGCTCGTCATCGGCTTGGCCAGCTTCTTGGTGTTGACGGCAAAGCCCGTGGTGCCCCAGTTCTTCGGCACCGCGTAGGTCGTGCCGTCGATCGTGCCTTCCGAGGTGAAGCGCGGGTCCTCCTGGGAGCCGTCGAAATTCGGCAGCTTGGCCATATCGAGCGGATCGATGATGCCGAGCTTCTTGTAGGTCGAGATCGTGTAGTTGGTCGGCACGAACAGGCTCCAGCCCGAGGCGCCGGCCTGCAGCTTGGCCAGCATCTCCTCATTGGAGCCGAACACGTTGACCTCGACGGCGACGCCGGTGTCCTTCTTGAAACTCTCGAAGGTCTGCGGGTCGTGATAGTTCGGCCAGGTGGCGATCGACATGCGGTCGCCGAGGTTTTCGGCGGCGAAGGCCGGCGTCGGCATGATGCCGAGCTCGCGCGCCATCACCGCGGTTGCGATGCCAAGGCCGGTGAGGCCGATGAAGTCGCGGCGGCCGATCGAGCCGCGCTTCAGGCGCATCAGCTGGTCGACGAAGTTCTCAGGGCTAATCGGCAGTCCGTCACGATATGATTTCGACATTTTTTGCTACCCTCTGGTTGGTCCCGTTGTTCTTGGTCTCCGGAAACGCCAGCGGCGTCCCGGAGGCAAAGCCGATGGCGACGGGTTCACCCGGCTTGAAGAGGTTGCCATGGCCGATCACATGGTCGGCCTTGGCCAGCAGCGTTCCGATGCCCTGCACCTCGATGGCGTATTCCGCCGTCGAGCCCAAGAAGATCCGGTTGCGCACGATGCCCTTGAAAGGGCTGCCTTTCGTGGCGCCGAGGCTTAGCGATTCAGGACGCAGGCTAACAGAAACGGTCTCGCCCTGCTGCAAGGCGGTTCGTTTGCGCGCGGCAATGACGGTTCCGTCCGCCAGCGCCACATTGACAAGATCGCCTGTATGCCCGGCAACCTTGCCGCTCAACAGATTGGTCTTTCCGACGAAGTCGGCGACGAACAGGTCGGCCGGCTCGTCATAGATCTCGCTCGGCTGGCCGAGTTGTACGATGCGGCCGCCATTCATGACGCAGACGAAGTCGCTCATCGACAGCGCTTCCTCCTGGTCGTGGGTCACCAGCACGAAGGTGATGCCGATCTCGCGCTGCAGGTTCTGCAGCTCGATCTGCATATCGGTGCGCAGTTTCTTGTCGAGCGCCGCCAGCGGCTCGTCGAGCAAAAGCACCGCCGGCTTGTTGACCAGTGCGCGCGCCAGCGCGACGCGCTGCTGCTGGCCGCCGGAGAGTTCGTGGATCTTGCGGCGGCCATAGCCGGCGAGCCGCACCATTTCGAGCGCCTCGCCGGCGCGCCGGCCGATTTCCTGCGACGACAGGCGTGGCCGTGCCTGGCGCAGCCCGTAGGACACATTGGCTTCCACATCGAGGTGCGGAAACAGCGCGTATTGCTGGAACACCATGTTGACCGGCCGGCGATAGGGCGGCGTTCCGGCCATGTCCCGGCCACGGATGAACACCTGGCCTTCGCTCGGCTGCTCGAAGCCGCCGATCATGCGCAGGCATGTGGTCTTGCCGCAGCCGGACGGTCCGAGAAGGGCGACAAAGGCGGAGGGCGGCACAGCCAGATCGATGCCGCTGACGGCGGTCACAGCGCCATAGCGCTTGGTGACGCCGCGAAACTCGATGTCGGGCACTGCGGTCAAAGTGCTGGCTCCAGCAACAGGGCTATTCCAGGACGCTACCAGAGCCAATGGCGTCTAGTATATACCTCGCTGGTGGTATATCTGATCTATTTTCTCGTTTAAGGGGGTATAGATTGAGTGCGTCCCGCAGCGACGAATACAGCCGGCTCGCAGCCCTTGTCGCGGCGACACGGGAGACGAGCGGCGACCTGTTCGGCAAGGCAATGGTCGGCTGGTTGAGCCAGCATGTCGGCTTCGACCACTGCGTGATCTTCGGTTACCGCGGCGCCTCGCGACCGCCGCTGCTGTTCGAAACCTTCTCGCCGGCCGAGAGCCATGTCTTCGTCACGCTCTATCAGGAAGGACCTTATCTGCTCGACCCATTTCATCACGCGGCGGTGGAGCGCAAGGAGGGGTTCTGGCGCATGCGCGAACTGGCGCCCGACCGCTTCTATGCCAGCGAGTATTTTCGCACCTACTATAGCCAGACAAGGCTGGCCGAGGAGGTCGGCTTCTTCGTGCCGCTGCCCGGCAAGGATGCGCTGGTGCTGTCGCTGATGCGATTGCACGCCTCGGGTCCCTTCGGCACCGCCGATGCCAGGCTGCTGCGCGACATGGCGCCGGCGGTCATCAACTTCGCCCGGTTGCGCTGGCCCGCACTTGCGGCCGAGGAGCAGGACGAAGCGGAGCAGGGCGAGACGATCGCCGCCGTCAACGAGTTCGACCGCGCCCACATTTGGGAAAGCCTGTCGCTGACCCCGCGCGAAAAGCATGTCGTCGATCTGGTGCTGCAGGGGCATTCCACCGAGTCGATCGCAAGAGCCATGCGCATCGTGCCGGGAACGGTGAAGGTCCATCGCCGCAACATCCATCGCAAACTCGGCATCAAATCCCAGGCCGGGCTGTTCGCCCGCTTCATCGAGATCATCGAGAGCCGGCGTTGAAATCGCTGAGGCAGACATCGTTCACTTGCGGGCGACAGACTGCTACGGATTACCCGAAACCAGTCGCTTCCTCATACGCCCCGGAGAGCAGACGATGGCATTCAGGCGCAGAAAGAACACGGCCGCGATCCCTCGCACGGTGCCGGCTTTCGAGCACATCGTCACCGAGGCGAGCGACAGTTTCCTGTGGCGGCTCGACGACTATCCCTGGGAGCGCAATGTCTGGAATTTTCATCCGGAATACGAGATCCATCTCCTGAGGAAGTCTTCCGGGGTCGCGCTGGTCGGCGATCACATCGGCGAATTCGGGCCGGGCTACCTGAGCATCGTCGGCGGCGGGCTGCCGCATGACTGGGTGACATCGGTGCAACCCGGCGAGCTGATCGAAGGACGCGACATCGTGCTGCAATTCGATCCGCAGCGGCTGCGCGGCTCGGCGGGATTCCTGCCGGAGCTGCGCGAACTGGAACCGTTCCTGGAGCGATCGCTGCGCGGCATGGTCTTCCATGGCCGCGCCGCGCTCGAAGGCGCCGCGCTGATGGAACGGATGGGCACGGTGCACGGGCTCGCCCGGTTTTGCCTCTTCCTCGAACTGGTCGATCTGCTGGCCAGGACAGACGAATACGAGCTTTTGTCCTCGCCGGATTTCTCACCCGCGCTCGACGCAACCTCGCTGGACATCATCCAGCGCACGCTGACCTATCTCTTCCAGCACTTCGCCGAGGACCTGAAGCTGCCGGAGGCGGCGGAGCTGGCGGGGATGAGCGAAAGCACGTTTTCGCGCTTCTTCCAGAAAAACACCGGCAACAGTTTCAGCGACCACATCGCCAAGCTCCGGCTCTGGCAAGCCTGCAAGCTGCTGGCGGACACCGATATTCCGATCACCGACATCTGCTTCCAGGTCGGCTACATGAACATCTCCAACTTCAACCGCGCCTTCCTGCGCAAGCACCGGATGACGCCGTCATCCTACCGCAAGCTGTCGAAGCAGCGGATGACGATGCGCGCCTGAAAACCGGCCTTCCTCACTCCATCGGTACTCATGTGACAGAGGCCGTGCAGGCGGGCCGGATTTTGCAGCGCACAATGCATAAAAGTACAGGTCTGCTGCAACGGGGCTTCTAGCGCGGCCTTTAGCAACTCCTCATTTTGGCGATGGGTGGCTTGTCGCTCGGGCGATGGCGAGGATCGCGCAACCGAAGACTTCCGCTTCCTGCGACTGTTCCTGGAGGAGTAAATCAATGAAACCAATTCGGCTCGCTGCGAGCATAAGCGCAGCTTTCATGCTTACCACGACCCTCTCGACCATGGCGCTGGCGGCGCCGGTCTGCTCGGCGCCGGTCAAGGTGCTGGCGCAACCGCGCGACGGGCTGACGCTGCTGGAAGCGTCCAAGGACGAGTTCCAGAAACTGGCCGGCGCCAGCTTCCAGATCGACTATCTCAACGAGAACGACCGCCGGGCAAAGTCGCGCGCCGATGCGTCCACGGTCGGCAACTACAACGTCTACTATGTCGACGAAGCCAATGTCGCGCTGTTCGCCTCGTCGAAATGGATCGTGCCGCTCACCGACTATTACCCGACTGACTACGATTACGCCGATTTCGACCCGGGCCGGCAGAAGGTCGCCACCTATGACGGCAAGGTGTGGTTCGCGCCGCTGACCGGCGGCGGCGACCTGATGGTCTACCGCAAGGACATCCTGGAAGCCGCCGGCATCCAGCCGCCGAAGACGCTGGACGAGTTGATCGCCGACGTGCCGAAGCTGACCGATCCCGACAAGGGCATGTACGGCATCGCGCTGCGCGGCGCGCGTGGCTCGGGCGCCAATGTCTGGCGCTGGATGCCGTTCTTCAAGGCCTATGGCGGAAAATGGTTCGACGGTGACAAGCCGGCTTTCAACTCCGAGGCCGCGGTCAAAGCGACCGAGACCTATCTTAAACTGTTCAAGGATTCAGCGCCCGGCACGCAGACCGGCAGCTGGGATGAATCGACCGGCGCCTTCCTGTCGGGCCAGGTTGCCATCTTGGTCGAATCGACGCCGCTGTCGGGCATGGCGGTCGACCCGAAGACCTCGCAAGTGGTCGGCAAGATCGGCTTCCTGCCGCCGCCCTCGCCACTGACCGGCGGCGGCTACGGCCACGGCCTCGCCATCGCCGCCAAGGCCAATGCCGATGACGCCGCGAAGCAATGCGCTGGCCTGTTCATCGCCTGGGCGACGTCGAAGGAGAACGAGAAGCGCCGGCTCGACGCGCACCAATTCGGCGAGCTCAACCGCACCAGCGTGCTGTCCAGCAAGGAGTTCGCCGACATTTACGGCGCCGATCTCGGCCAGGCGCTTGCCGATACCGGCAAGGTGACGGCGGTGAACTTCTGGCAGGATCCGCGCTGGCCGGATCTCGGCGACCGCTGGGGCATCATCCTGGAAGAGCTGGTCACCGGCACGCGCACCGACGTCAAGGGCGGCCTCGACGAACTCGAGGCCTACGCCAACGAGCTGGTGAAGAAGAAGTAATCCTCCCGCCCGCGGCGCGCGGTCCACGGCATTCGACCGGATGCCGGGACCTGTGCGCCGCGGGTCTCTCCAAAAAGGCACAGCCCGAGGATAGGCAATGCGCCGACGCTCTTCCCTGCCCGTGACGTTTCTGGTTCCGACGCTCGCCATTCTTCTGGTGCTGTCGATGGTGCCGACGCTCTACGCCGTCGTCATTGCGCTGCAGAACCGCGAGCTGAGCTCGTCGGACTATTCCTGGGTCTGGCTGTCGAACTTCATCGACCTGTTCGCCGACCGGCGTTTCCTCAACGCGGTCTGGGTTTCGGTGAAGTGGGAAATCGTCACCGTGGTGGCGACGATGATGGTGGCGATCGGGCTCGGCGTGCTGATGTTCGAAGTAGCGTCGCCGCGGCTGCGCAACATCTACTGCCTGCTGTTCATCATCCCGGTGCTGTTGCCGCGTGTCTCGGCGGCCTTCGTGTGGAAGTTTGCCTCTCATCCGCTCTATGGCATCGCCACCTATCCCTACAGGCTGATCACCGGCGGGCTGATCTTCGACCCGCTGTCGAAGCCGTCGACGGCCCTGTTTGCCGTCGCCTCGGTCGATGTCTGGCAGTGGGGACTGTTCTTCGCGGTCATCGTGCTGAAGCTTCTGGAGACCTTGCCGCCGCAGCCGATCGAAGCGGCGCGGCTCGACCACGCCAAACGCTGGCAGATCCATGCCTATGTGACCTTGCCTATGCTGAAGGCGCCGCTGATCAGCCTGATGTTCGTCAAGATGATCGAATCGCTGCGCTCCTTCGACCTGATTTATGTGATGACGCGCGGCGGGCCGGGCGTGGCGACCGAGACACTCGACATGTACGCCTTCTCGCAAGGCTTCATCGAGTCCGGCAAGGTGTCCTATGCCTCGGCCATGGCGGTGCTGATGATGATCGCGACCGTCATCACCTTCACCATGCTGTGGAAGCGGGTGCAGGCATGAGGCCGTATCGCATGAGACCGGGCCGCCTCATCGGCAAGATCATCCTGGCCTTCGCCGGCTTCATGGCGGTGTTTCCGCTCGCCTGGACGGCGGTCAATTCGCTGAAGAACAATGTCGACATCATCACCCGCGTGCCGCGCCTGGTGTTTACCCCGACCTTCGACAATATCAGCTACATCATCGGCCGCGACAGCGTAATGACCGGTCTCTATAACTCGGTCATTTCCTGCGGCGTCGCCGTGCTGATCGGCGTCATGCTCGGCCTTCCGGCAGCCTATGCGGTGGCGCGCTATCCCAATCGCTTCGCTGGCGACATCCAGTTCTTCGTGTTGTCGCTGCGCTTCCTGCCCCCGGTGGCAGTCGCCATTCCGCTGATGGTGATCTGGCTGCAGATCGGGCTCTACGACACCTTGCCGGCGCTGATCGTCACCTATTCGCTGCTCACCATCTCGGTGATTATGTGGCTCGCCATTCCCGCCTTCCAGGCCGTGCCGAAGGAAATCGAGGAAGCCGCTTTCGTCGACGGCTACGGCGCTTACTCGGTGTTCTGGCGCATTGCGCTGCCGGTAGCGGCGCGCTCGCTGATCGGCGCCGTCGCCTTCAGCTTCGTGCTGGTGTGGAACGAATTCCTGATCGCGCTGATGCTGTCCAGTTCCAACGCCAAGACATTGCCGATCGTCGCTTCCGAACTTTCACAGCAAGGCATGAACGTGCCGTGGGGAATCCTCAACGCCTCGGTCGTGCTGTTGTCGCTACCGCCGCTGCTGTTCCTCGGCGTGCTCAGCGGCTTCCTGAATTCCGTTTTCCGGCAAAAAAAGACTTGATGCGAGGACTTACCTATGCGGGCACTGGTGCTTGAGAAAAAAGGCGAACTGTCGCTGCGCGAGATCGCGCTGCCGCTCGACGTCGGACCGGGCGATGTCAAGATCGCCATCCACACGGTCGGCGTCTGCGGCAGCGACGTGCACTATTACACCCATGGCGCCATCGGCAGCTATGTCGTGCGGGCCCCGATGGTGCTCGGCCACGAAGCCGCGGGAACGATCGTCGAGATCGGCGCCAATGTCGGCACGCTGAAGGTCGGCGACCGCGTCTGCATGGAGCCGGGCGTGCCGAACCTGTCGTCGCGCGCGACGAGGCTCGGCATCTACAATGTCGACCCTGACGTCTCCTTCTGGGCGACGCCGCCTGTGCATGGCGTGCTGGCGCCCTATGCCGTGCACCCGGCCGCCTTCACCTACAGACTGCCGGACAATGTCACCTTCGCCGAAGGCGCGATGGTCGAACCCTTTGCCATTGGCATGCAGGCGGCGAGCCGCGCCCGCATCGTGCCTGGCGACGTCGCCGTCGTCGTCGGCTGCGGCCCGATCGGCATCATGATCGCGCTGGCGGCGCTGGCCGGCGGCTGTTCGAAGGTGCTGATCTCCGATTTTTCCGCACCCAAGCTCAAGATTGCCGCGCAATATCCCGGCATCGTGCCGGTCAATATAGGTGAGCAATCGCTGGTCGACGCAGTCTCCGCCGCGACCGACAATTGGGGCGCGGATATCGTGTTCGAGGCGAGCGGCAGCCCGAAGGCATTCGCCGACCTGTTCGATGTCGTGCGGCCGGGCGGCGCGGTGGTGCTGGTCGGACTGCCGGTCGAACCGGTCAGCCTCAACGTTCCGGCGGCGATCTCCAAGGAAGTGCGCATCGAGACGGTGTTCCGTTACGCCAACATCTTCGACCGCGCGCTGCAGCTGATCGCTTCCGGAAAAGTCGACCTCAAGCCGCTGATCACCGGCACTTATGATTTCTCGGACAGCATCGAGGCCTTCGAGCGGGCGGCGCAAGGCAAGCCGCAAGACGTCAAGCTGCAAATCCTTCTTACCGGCGAGAAGGGCTGACCATGTCCGCGATCGTTTGCTCCCATGTCGACAAGGCTTACGGCGCCACCACCGTCATCCGCGACCTCAATCTCTCGATCGAGGAGCACGAATTCGTCGTGTTCCTCGGCCCGTCCGGCTGCGGCAAGTCGACCTTGCTCAGGATGCTGGCCGGACTGGAGGATATCAGCGGCGGGGAAGTGTCGATCGGCGGCAAAGTGGTCAACGATCTCGAGCCCGGCGAGCGCGGCATTGCCATGGTTTTCCAGAACTATGCGCTCTACCCGCATATGACGATCTTCGACAACATCGCCTTTGGGCTCAAGCGACAGAAAGCTCCCCCGGCCGAGATCCGGAAGCGGGTCGAGGCGGTGGCAACGACGCTCGGCCTCGAACCTTACCTCGGCCGCAAGCCGACCGAACTTTCCGGCGGCCAGCAGCAGCGCGTGGCGATTGCGCGCGCCATGATCAAGACGCCGAAAGTGTTCCTGTTCGACGAGCCGCTGTCCAATCTCGATGCCAAGCTGCGCAACCACATGCGGGTCGAGATCGCCCGGCTGCATCAGTCGCTGAAGACCACCACCGTCTATGTCACCCACGATCAGTTGGAAGCGATGACGCTGGCCGACCGGATCGTGCTGCTCAGGGATGGCGTTATCGAACAGATCGGCTCGCCTGCGGAGATCTATCGCCAGCCGGGCAATCTGTTCGTCGCCGGCTTCATCGGGACGCCGAACATGAATTTCATCGACGTGGCCGTCGGGCGGAAGGACGAACGCTGGACGCTGACAGGCGGCGGCTCGAGCTTCTCCATAGAAGGCTCGGGCTTCGATCTACGCGGCGTCCAGCGCGCCGTGCTTGGAATTCGACCGCCGGACCTGAAGACCGCCGGCGCTCAGAGCATCAATCTTCTGCAAGGCACCGCCGACCTCATCGAGTTCCATGGCAATGACGCGCTGGTGACGTTCGCCTGCGGCGGCAAGGAGGTCGGCGCATTGGTATCGGCCCGCGAATGCCCGGCGTTGCGCGCGTCTGTGCGCTATACGTTCGAGGAGGAGAGCGTGCATCTGTTCGACGCGGCGACCGGCGCATCCTTGCGCCGGCGAGAAGCCTAAATCTGTACGCAATTTCGGACGGAACACCGTTTCACACTTTTCCTGGAATTGCTCTAGCCGATGGCGTCGAGCGCCTGCCGCTGGCGGTGCATTTCGAGGAAGATCCTGTAGTCGCGGTCGAAGCGGCCTGACGCGGCCGGGTTCGAGGTGCGCGCCCTGCCGCCTTGCTGCATGGCGACGCAAGCGGCATTCAGGTCCGGGAACAGACCGGCCGCGGTGGCGGCGACCATGCCGGTGCCGAGCAGAACGGCTTCGTCGGCCAGCGGCTCGATCACCGCGCAGCCGGTGGCGTCGGCATAAAGCTCCATCAGCAACGGGTTCTTGGTGTGGCCGCCGGTGACATGCAGCGTGTCGATGAGATAGCCGTTCTCGTTCAGCGCCTCCAGCACATGGCGCACGCCGAGTGCGATGCCGACGGCGGTGCGCCAATACAGCTTGCACAGACTGTCGAAAGAGGAATCCAGCGTCAGCCCGCTGACCACGCCGACGGCATGCGGGTCGGCAAGCGGCGAGCGGTTGCCGTGGAAATCCGGCAGCACATGCAACCTCGCCGCCAGCTTGTCGCCTTCGGTGCTGCGCAGTTCAGCGACGCGCCTGGCGATCTTGGCATGCATGGCCGCATCCGGCTCGCCGCCGGCGCCATGCCAGCGGATGATGTGGTCGAGCAAAGCCCCGGTAGCCGACTGGCCGCCTTCCGACAGCCAGAGCTTTGGCAGTGCGGCGCCATAGTATGGACCCCAGACGCCGGCGAAAGGCTGCGGATCGGGCGACATCGCCATGACGCAGGACGAGGTGCCGGCGATCAATGCCAGATGGCGGCCGATATTCTGCTCGTCGCCAGCAAAGCCGCCGAGCACGCCAAGCGCGCCGGCATAGGCATCGATGACGCCGGCGCCGACCCGACAGTTTTCGCTCAAGCCCAACTCCGCCGCCGCTTCAGGGGTGAGCGTGCCGATGTCGGCGCCGACAGCACTTGCCTTCTCCGGCAGGCTGCCGTGTTCGAACAGATCGCCAAGCCCGACCCTGTCGAAGAAGTCACGGCGCCAGCCGGTTTCCTCATGCGCCAGATAGGTCCATTTGGCGGTCAGCGTGCATTGCGAGCGCGCCAGCGAACCGGTCGCCTTCCAGGTAAGGAAATCCGTAAGGTCGAATAGGTAGCCGGCCTCATGCCATGTTCCCGGCAGATTGCGCTTCAGCCACATCAGCTTCGGCGTCGCCATTTCCGGCGACATGACGCCGCCGATATAGTCAAGTACGGCGTGGCCGCTATCGGTGCATTCATCTGCCTCGGCGATGGCGCGATGGTCGAGCCAGACGATGGTGTCCCAGCGCCGTTCGCCCGTCACCGAGACGCTGAGCTGGCCGGCATTCCTGTCCAGCACCACCAGCGAGCAGGTGGCGTCGAACGACATGCCGACAATATCGTCGGCTGACACACCGGCCTTTTCGCGCGCGGCACGCACCGCGATGCAGACCGCCGACCAGATATCCTGCGAATTGTGCTCGGCGTGATCGGCCTTCGGCTGGTTCATGACGATCGGATGCTCGGCGCGGCCGAGCAAGGTGCCTGACGTATCGAGAATGCCCGCGCGGGCGCTCCCGGTGCCGACATCGACCGCGCAAACGAAGCTTTTCGTCAAGATGCTTTTACTCTCGCTCCCTAGAGCCGTATGATTTCAGGTCTGTTCGACCTGAAATCTGAATCCGTCTCTAAATCAAAGAAGTAGAGCATGATGTCGTCCGAAAACCGCTTCACACTTTTCGGCATCATGCTCTAGCCTGCAATCAGATCGGGCAATTGCAGCATGTCCGCGAATATAAAGTCCGGTTCACTTGACGCAAGCCGCGCTTTCAAGGCCGGGTTGCCGGCGTGCGAACCGCCGGTGAAAGCAAAGACGCGCATGCCGGCGGCACGCGCCGCGGCGATGCCGGCCGGGCTGTCCTCGACGACAATGCAATTACCGGGATGCGCGCCCATGGCGGCGGCGGCATGGAGAAAAAGATCCGGCGCCGGCTTGCCGCGCGCGACCATGGCGGCGCTGAACAGATGCGGCTCGAGCAGGCCGAGCAGACCGGTGACGTCAAGCGCGTAGCGTATCCGGTCGAGCGTGCCGGAGGACGCGACGCAGCAGGGCACGCCCAGCCTCGGCAGGATGTCGCTGATGCCGGGAATCGGCTTCAGCTCCTCGCGGAATTTGCGCATCAGTTCGACGCGCATGTCGGTAAGATGCACGTCGGTGATGTCGATGGTGAAATCGCGAAGAAGTATCTCGCGCACGCTCTTCATGCTCTTGCCGAGGAAATGCTCGTAGGCGGCATCCTCGCTGACCGAGCCCCCGGCGGCAGAGATCATGCCGAGCAGAGCCGAAACCGACAGCGCCTCGCTGTCGACCAGCACGCCGTCACAGTCGAAGATGACCAGTTCGGGCGTCATTGCGGCTGGCGTCAGAGCTTGCCGGAGATATAGCGCGTCAGCGTCGCGCGCGTGCCATTCGCCCACAAGACGTTGAGCGCATGGACAAAGGCCTCGGCGAACGGCGCCGAGCGGCCGACACCGCCATAGATATCCTCCATCGCAAGCCAGGCACCGGGCTTGTCCTTCGCCGCCTTCGCGCTTGCCTGCAGCCGGCCCCAGCTCGGGTCGTTGGCCTCGATGACCGCGCCGCTGTCGGTGGTGCCGAAACAGTAGCGGCACCACAGCGCCGACTCGAGCGCCAGACCCGCGACGCCTTTGCCGGCCTTCAGCCGGTCGGCAATGGTCGGGATGATGAATTTCGGCTGCCGGTTGGAACCGTCGAGGCAAAGCCGACGGATGGTGTCGCCGATCTTGGGGTTGGAAAAGCGGTGCTCGATGAGCTGATAATAATCCTCCAGCACGGTGTCCGGCACCGGCGGCACGGTCGGGATGATCTCGTCATGCTCGAGCTTGGCGAGGAAGCCGCGCACCAGCGGCTCCTGCATCGCCTCATGGACGAAATGGATGTCCATCAACCCTGCGGGATAAGCGATCGTGGCATGACCGCCATTGAGGATGCGGATCTTCATCAATTCATAGGGCGCGACATCCCTCACGAATTGCACACCGACCTTTTCCAGCGGCGGGCGGCCGTCGGTGAAACGGTCTTCCAGCACCCATTGCTTGAACGGCTCGCAGAACACCGGCCAGTTGTCCTCGAGGCCGAACTCCGAGGCGAGAATACCGCGCTCGCGGTCGGAGGTGGCGGGCGTAATGCGGTCGACCATGCCGTTGGGAAAGGCGACATTGTCGCTGACCCAGTTCGCCAGATCCTCGTCGATCAGCCGGGCCAGCCCAATGACGCCATCCGAGGTGACATGGCCATTATGAGGGATGTTGTCGCAGGACATGACGGTGAACGGCACGATGCCGTCGGCCCGGCGGCGCATCAGGCCCGCAAGGATGAGGCCGAACACCGTCTTCGGCGTCGTGCCTGCCTGTGCGTCGGCGACGATGTCGGGGTGGGTCGGGTTGAACTTGCCGGAGGCCGGATCGATGAAATAACCGCCTTCCGTGATGGTCAGCGAGACGATCTTGATCGCCGGATCGGCGAGCTGGTCGATGATGGCATCGGCATCGCCGGGCGTCAGGAAGTCGATCATGACGCCGGTGACGCGGGCGCTCATATGGTCGGAATCCTGCTCGACCACGGTGGTCAGCCAGTCCTGCTCCTGGAGCTTGGAACGGCCGATTTTTTCGCCCTCGAAGACCCCGGCGCCGACCAGCGCCCAGTCATGGCCGATGCCTGCATTGAAGAGATCGTCGAGATAGACCGCCTGATGCGAGCGATGGAAATTGCCGACGCCGAAATGCACGATACCGGGTTTGAGCGCAGCGCGGTCGTATTTCGGACCGGCGACCTTGGCGGGGAGTTCCGAGAGGATCGAGGAGGAGAGTTTCACGGTCATTTTTCTACCCTCTTGGCCGGGCTGCGGCCTGCGTGATCCCGGCCCATCAACTCATCCATTGGCCGCCATCGACATTGTAGGTCTGGGCGACGATGTATTCGGCGTCGTCGCTGGCCAGGAACACCGCCATGCCGGTCAGGTCCTCCGGCTTGCCCATGCGGCCATAGGGCACGCCCTCGCCGACCAGCCGCTTCTTCTCGCCCTTCGGCCGGTTCTCATATTTGGCGAACAGCGCATCGACCTCATCCCACATATCGCTGTCGACGACGCCGGGCGCGATGCCATTGACGTTGATGCGGTGCTTGATCAGGTCGAGCCCGGCGGACTGGGTCAGCGAGATGACGGCGGCCTTGGTGGCGCAATAGACGGCGACCAGCGGCTCGCCGCGGCGTCCTGCCTGGCTGGCGATGTTGATGATCTTGCCGCCCTTGCCCCTTGCGATCATCGAACGCGCCGCTGCCTGCAGCATGAACAAGGTGCCGGCGACGTTGACGGAGAACAGGCTGTCGTAGCTTGCTCTGGTGATCTCGACGATCGGCGCCAGGTCGAACAAAGCAGCGTTGTTGATCAGTATGTCGAGGCCGCCGGTCTTTGTTTCGACCGCATTGACCGCCGCCTGGATCGAAGCGAGGTCGCTGACGTCGAGCCTGACCGGATAGGCGTTGGCGCCGATCTCGGAGGCTGTCTTTTCGGCAGCCGCCAGATTGATATCGGCAATGGCGACGGTCGCACCCTCACGCACATAAGCTTCGGCGAAGGCCTTGCCGATGCCGCGTGCTGATCCGGTGACCAGCGCCGATTTGCCTTTCAGCCTCACTGCGTCAGCGCCTTTCCGTCGGGGCCGAAGCGATGCATGCGGACCTTGTCCGGCGTCAAATAGATGGTGTCGCCATGGCGTACGGCCAGTTCGCCATCGGCGCGTACCGTCAGCGGACCGACGCCGTCGGCCTGGACATGCAGGAAGGTGTCGGAGCCCAGATGCTCGGCGACGCCGACAAGGGCTTTCCAGTCACCCGCCGTGGTCGATATCCCCATATGCTCGGGACGGATGCCGATGGTCTTGGCGTTGTATTTGGCCGCCGGCGCACCTTCGATCAGGTTCATTTTCGGCGAACCGATGAAGCCCGCCACGAACAGGTTCTTCGGCGACTTGTAGAGTTCCATCGGCGAGCCGACCTGTTCGATGTTGCCGGCGTTGAGCACGACGATCTTGTCGGCCATGGTCATGGCCTCGATCTGGTCGTGGGTGACGTAGACCATCGTCGTCTTGAGCTGGTGGTGCAGCTCGCTGATTTCGAGCCGCATGGTGCCGCGCAGTGCGGCATCGAGGTTGGACAGCGGCTCGTCGAACAGGAAGGCCGAGGGCTGGCGCACGATGGCGCGGCCGATGGCGACGCGTTGCCGCTGGCCGCCGGAGAGCTGGCCCGGCCGGCGTTCGAGATAGTTGGTGAGGTTGAGGACCCGGGCCGCGTCCTTCACCTTCTTGTCGATCGTCGCCACATCCTCGCCCGCCATCTTCAGCGGGAAGCCGATGTTCTTGGCCACCGTCATATGCGGATAGAGCGCATAGGACTGGAATACCATGGCCAGCTTGCGCTTGGCCGGCGCCTCGCCGGTGACGTCACGGCCATCGATGTTGATGGTGCCCCCGCTGGTGTCCTCGAGCCCGGCGATGAGGCGCAGCAACGTGGACTTGCCGCAACCCGACGGCCCGACGAAGACGACGAACTCGCCATTCTCGATGACGAGGTCGAGGCCTGGAATGATGACCGTCGATCCGAAATGCTTGGAGACGTTCTTGAGCGTGATGTTTCCCATGGTTTCCTCCCCCGAGGGGTTATTTGGCCGGATTGCTTCAGGCAACGTCCGTTATTTTACCGCACCGAATGTCAGGCCGCGCACCAGCTGCTTCTGGCTGAACCAGCCCATGATCAGGATGGGGGCGATGGCCAGCGTCGAGGCCGCCGAAAGCTTGGCCCAGAACAGGCCTTGCGGGCTCGAGAACGAACTGATGAAGGCCGTCAGCGGCGCTGCCTCGGTGGTGGTCAGGCGGATGGTCCAGAACGCTTCGTTCCACGCCAGGATGATGTTGAGCAGCATGGTCGATGCGATGCCCGGCACGGCCATGGGGGTCAGCACATAGACGATCTCGCCCCACAAGGTGGCGCCGTCCATGCGTGCCGCCTCCAGGATTTCGCCGGGGATTTCGCGGAAGTAGGTGTAGAGCATCCAGATCACGATCGGCAGGTTGATCAGCATCAGCATGATCATCAGGCCGATGCGGCTGTCGAGCAGTCCGGCATCGCGGAAGATGAGGTAGATCGGGAACAGCACGGCAACCGCCGGCATCATCTTGGTCGAGAGCATCCACATCAGGATGTCCTTGGTCCACTTGCCCGGCGAGAAGGCCATCGACCAGGCGGCCGGAACCGCGACTATCAGGGCCAGGATGGTCGAGCCGACCGAGAGCAGCACCGAGTTGAAGAAGAACTTGAAGTAGCCGCTCTGCGCCTGGACCTCGGTATAGCTCTCGAACGTCCCCGACGGGATCAGCGCGAAGCCCTGGATGGCCTCCTGCTCCGACTTGAACGAGGTGATGATCGTGTAGAGGATCGGGAAGAAGATCAGCAGCGCGACGATCCAGGCGGCGCCTGTCGCAATGACCTTGTGTTGGGTGGTGACTGCACGTGCCATCGTATCCTCCCTTACTTGTCCAGGTTCTTGCCGACCGCGCGCATGGCGAAGAAGGCGACGATGTTGGCGAGAATGACGGCGATGACACCGCCGGCCGATGCCTGGCCGATTTTGAACTCCAGCAATGCCTTCTGGTAGACGAGGAAGGGCAGGTTGGTGGAGGCATAGCCGGGTCCGCCATTGGTGGTGACCAGGATTTCGGCATAGACCGACAGCAGGAAGATGGTCTGGATCAGGATGACGACGGTGATGGCGCGCGACATGTGCGGCAGCGTCAGATAGATGAAGCGGCTGACGAAGCCGGCGCCGTCCATCTCGGCGGCTTCCTTCTGCTCGCCGTCGAGCGACTGCAGGGCGGTCAAAAGGATCAGCGTTGCGAAGGGCAGCCATTGCCAGGCGACGATGATGATGATGGCCAGCATCGGGTGCTGCCCGAACCAGTCGATTGGCTGGGCGCCGAAGAAGCGCGCAATGTCGGCAAAGACGCCGTATTGCGGGTGCATGATCATGTTCTTCCAGACAAGTGCAGCCACCGGCGGCATGACGAAGAACGGAGAGATGACGAGGATGCGCACGATCCCCTGTCCCCACATCGGCTGATCAATCAACAGCGCCAGCATGATGCCGCCGATCACGGTGATCAGCAGCACGCTGCCGACCAGGACGAGCGTGTTCAGGATCGATTGCAGGAATGCCGGGTTGGAATAGAACAGCGAGTAGTTCGAGAACCAGACGAAGCCGTCGCGGATCGGGTTCAGCGGATTGTATTGCTGGAAGGAGAACCAGAAGGTGATGACCAGCGGCACGATCATCCAGACGAACAGCAGCACCACGGATGGCGCCAACATAAAGCGGGCAAGCGAACGGGTCTGCTGAGTAGCCATGACGGTCACCCTTCAAGGTCAGCCAAATTTTCAGGTGTGTGAAAGGGGCCGCCCGAACTGGGATTCGGGCGGCCGTTGCCGGCCAAGGAGGCGACCGGCATTCGGCACCGGGAGGAGCCTTACTTGATATAACCGCCTTCGGTCATGGTCGCGGTGGCGGCGTCCTGCGCCTGCTTCAAGGCGTCTTCGACGCTCGACTGGCCAGCGAGTGCGGCCGAGAAGAGCTGGCCGACCGTGGTGCCAAGACCCTGGAACTCAGGAATGGCGACGAACTGCACACCGACATAGGGCACCGGCTTGACCGTCGGATGCGCCGGATCGGCGGCATTGATCGAGTCCAGCGTCATCTTGGCGAACGGGGCCGCCTTCTGGTACTCGGGATTGGCGTAGAGCGAGGAACGCGTTCCCGGAGGAACGTTGGCCCAGCCTTCCTTGGAAGCGACCAGTTCGGCATAGTGCTTGCTGGTCGCCCATGAGACGAACTTCTGGGCGGATTCCGCCTTCTGCGTGCCTGCGGGGATCGCCAGCGACCATGCCCAGAGCCAGTTGGCGCGCTTGCCGAGGCCATTGTCCGGCGCCAAAGCATAACCGACCTTGTCGGCCACCTTCGAGGCCTTCGGATCCGAGACGAAGGACGCCGCCACGGTGGCGTCGATCCACATGCCGCACTTGCCTTGCTGGAACAGAGCCAGATTCTCGTTGAAGCCGTTGGACGAAGCGCCTTCCGGACCGTCGGTCTTCATCAGGTCGACATAGAACTGCAGTGTGTTCTTCCATTCCGGTTGGTCGAACTGCGGCTTCCAGTTCTCGTCGAACCAGCGGGCGCCAAACGAGTTGGACATGGCCGTCAGGAACGCCGTGTTCTCGCCCCAGCCGGCCTTGCCGCGCAGGCATACGCCGTTCACGCCATTGGCGCGGTCGGTCATCTTGTCGGCGGCCTGCTTGATGAAGTCCCAGGTCGGGGCATCGGGCATGGTCAGCCCGGCCTTCTCGATCAGGTCCTTGCGGTACATGACGAAGGAGCTTTCGCCGTAGAAGGGCGCGGCATAGAGCTTGCCGTCGACCGAGAGGCCGCCGGCGATGGCCGGGATGATGTCCTTGGCGTCATAGTCGTCGCCGAGCTTGTCGAGCGGCAACAGCCAGCTCTGCTTGGCCCAGATCGGAACCTCGTAGGTGCCGATCGTCATCACGTCATACTGGCCGCCCTTGGTTGCGATGTCGGTGGTGACGCGCTCGCGCAGCACGTTCTCTTCGAGCGTGACCCAGTTCAGCTGGATGTCGGGGTTCGCCTTGGTGAAGTCGTCCGTCAGCTTTTGCATGCGGACCATGTCGCCATTGTTGACCGTGGCGATGGTGATGGATTCGGCGTGTGCGGCAAAAGCAAAAGCGCTGGCCGACAACAAGCCCAGGGTGAGCGTGCGCAGTTTCATCAAATTCCTCCCATGAACCAAGATGAGCATTTGCCTTGGTAATGGGCAATTACTCACTTGGCATAAATTATGTCAAGCCAGATTCGATGCTGCAGCGCAGCGCGCAAGGCGGAGCGCGGCGTTGCGCGCGTAGAGGATATTGAATGGATTTGGGAAGCTGTTTGCACGGGATGTGAGAGCGGGTAGATGCCGACCCATCGCAACCCAATCATGGCGCCAAGGGAGCGATAGGGCCCAGCCCGTCAGCCGTGGGACGGGTAGCTTCCGACGGAATATTCGAAAACCCTGCCGTCGCGTGTTTGCTTGGCTCTGGTCAGCACTTCCGTCACCTGGATCCAGCTGGGCTCGTCCTTGCGCAGCCTAACTTCCCGGCCGATTGCCTTCACGGCAGCTTGAAACGGCGTAAATGCTTCGATCACCTGCGTCGTGCGCACGGTGTTGTTTTCGATTTCTTCGACGCGATAGACTTTCATCAGCCGGCTGATCGACCCTGTTTCAATCTGCAGACGATTGATCCTGCTCAATTGGGTTCGTCACAAGCACAAGCCTATGCCGGGCGAGTGATATCGACAGCGTTTTTGTCAAGCTTGGTTAACCGGGTGGCCCGATCGCAGCTGTTTGTCCGCGAAAGCGAGCATTCGTCGCGGATCCATGGCTCGCTTTGCATCTCGGATTGAATCCGCGAGTCGCTCGCCCTCAGGCGCAGGCGATCTCGGCCAGGATCCAGTCCCGGAAGGCTTTTATCTTCGGCACGTTGCGACGCGCCGTCGGGTAGACCAGCCAATAGGCGTGGCCGTCGTCGCCGACCAGGTCGAAGGGCTGGATCAGGCGGCCGGCGGCGAGCTCGGTCTTGAACAATGCGGTGGTCAGGATCGCCACACCATGGCCGGCGATGGCCGCGTTCGCCTCATAGGCCTGCGCGCCCATGCTGGTGCCGGTGCGCCTGGCAAGTTCGTCCGCCGGAACGCCGGCAAGGGCGAACCATTCCCGCCACCAGATGTCGCCGGGATCGAGAATGGGCAGCTTGAACAGGTCGGCGGGTTCGTGGACGCCACCGATGGTGGCAGCGAGTGCCGGGCTCAGCACCGGGGTGAAATCGGCCTTGAACAAAAGATGGGTCTCCACTCCAGGCCACTTGCCGCTGCCGGAGCGGATAGCGATGTCCATGTCCTCGCGGGCAAAATCGATCACCCTGTTCGAGGTATCGACGCGCACCGCCAGCGACGGATGCGCGACCTGGAAGGAGCCGAGATGCTGCGCCAGCCAGTTCGAGGCAAAGGTCAGCAGCGTCGAGACACACAGCACACCATCGGCGCCCCCACGCGCGGCGGAATAGGCGCTTGAGAGCAGGCTGAACGCCTCGCTGACGGCGGGCGCCAGGCGCTGGCCGGGTTCGGTCAGCACAATCTGGCGCGGCTGGCGCAGGAACAGCGGCGAACCGATGCGCTCTTCCAGAAGCTTGATCTGATAGCTGGCGGCGGCCTGCGTCATGCCGAGTTCCTGCGCGGCCTTGGTGAAGGAGAGATGCCGCGCGACGGCTTCGAACACCCTGATGGCCTGCAGCGGCGGCAGCTGGGCGAGCTGCGGTGCCTTGAGATCGGGCATAAGCCCTCCTTATGGGTCTTGATCGACGTTTGATTGGAAGCCGGAGCCGATCAGACTGATATTTGGTGTCGAGGAACAATCAAGTTCAAGCATAGCGGAGGCTGAAGATCATGACCACGGTACAGCAAAAGCTCCATTCGACCCCGGCGCAGAGCTGGTTTTCCCTGCTGGTGCATGAATTTTCCCTACTTGTGCACCGCCGGCGCGGCTACGTCGACGTCCGGGAGTTGTCGCCGCATCTGCAGCGCGACATGGGTTTTCTCGACGGCAACGACCCGTCCGGGCGCTGCAAATAAACGTGTTGGATTTTATCGATGGGCCGCTTAATCTATCAGGAACCGTCGAGCAAGGCCGTGGCGGTCCGCTCGTCGGTGATGAGGCCATTGACCAGCCGGCGGTTCACAGCGGCCAGGATGCCCGGCAATTTACGCTCGCCCATGGCGAGCGCAATGACCAGCGACTTTTCGCGTGACGGCAAGGCTGCCGACGATACCCGGTCGTTGGTGATGCCCTCGATCATGCGGCCTTCCCGATCGAACACCCAGCCGACGATCTCGGCGACGCCGCCAGCCTTTTGCAACGCCTTCAGCTCGCTTTCCGAGATAAAACCGTCCTCGTAGAGCGGCGCCTTCGGGCCGAGATCGCCGATGCCGACAAAGGTCACGTCGGCTTCCGCGGCCAGCGCCAGCGTCGGTTGGATCATCGGCTGGGCAAGCAGCATCTCGCGCTCTTCCGGCGACGAGGCGATGACCGGCAGCGGCATCGGGAACGAGCGCGCCTTGACCCGGTCGGCCATGGTGAAGATGACGTTGTAGAAGGCGGCCGAACCGTCGGGCGAGATGTTGCCGGTCAAGGACACAACCTTGTGCTGCGAGCATTCCATCGGCGGCAATTGCTCGATCGCCGCCTTCAGCGTGCGGCCGGTGCCGATGGCCAAGACGATGGGCGTCGGTGACCGCAGCCGCCGCTCGATCTCGGCCGCAGCCGCCTCGGCAATGCCGATCGTGGTCGAGGATGAGGTTGGATCGCTCGGCACCACTTCGACGAGGTCGAGCGCGAAGCGTGACTTCAGTCTAGCTGCGAGATCAAGGCAATTGGCGATCGGGTGATCGACGCGAACCTTGATCAGCCCCTCCGACACCGCCAGCGACACCAGCCGCTGCGCCGTCTGCCGGGAAATGCCGAGCGTGGCGGCGATCTGGTCCTGGGTGTTGCCGGCAACATAATAAAGCCAGCCGGCGCGCGCTGCCTCGTCCAGCCTGCTGCTGCCGCCGTCTTGCCGCGAATTCAAAATGTGCCTCCAGCCCTGCCCCTTTGCCCGCCCTTAGGCGAAGCGTCATAGTCTTGCAGGGAATGTGTCGGCGCGCAATTGTCTATCGGCAGGGCAATTGCTTGCTGCTTCGATCCGGCCGCCGCGCGGCAACCAACCAAGCGAAAATCGCCAGCGGACGGGCTCGGCGGTTTATCTCCTGATACAAACGCTTTAAGGGGATCGGCAAAAGGAGCCTCGCATGACGCCGAAAGCGGTTTTCTGGGATATGGACGGCACGCTGGTCGACAGCGAGCCGCTGCATGAGGCGGCCTTGGTGGCGGCGCTGCGCAGCGTCGGTATCACGCCGCCGGCCGACCTGCATGAGCGGGTGCTGGGCGTCGCCGCCGCACCGGTCTACGAGATGCTGCGCAGCGAGTTCGGCCTCGACCTGCCCTTCGACGACTGGATCGTGCGCAAATACGTTCACTACATGCCGATGGCAGAGACGCTGAAGCCGCGCCCCGGCGCGATCGAAGTGTATAACGAATTGCGCGCGCTCGGTGTGCAGCAGGCGGTGGTGTCCAATTCCGACCGGGTGATCGTCGATGCAAATCTGAGCGCCGTCGGGCTGATCTATCCCGGCATGCGCACGATCAGCCGCAACGACGTGCGCGAAGGCAAGCCGCATCCCGAACCGTTCCTGCGCGCCGCATGGCTGGCCGGCGTCGATCCTTCAGACGCGGTGGCCGTCGACGACAGCGTTACCGGCGCCACATCAGGCCTGGCCGCGGGGATGCGGACGATCTTCTGGCCGGAAGCGCCGATGGCAGGACCGAAGGGCGCTGTCGTGATCAACAGTGCGGAAGACTTGCGGGCTCAGTTGGGACTCTGAGTGAGCCTATGAACGTCGGCGCTGCCCCTCATCCTCCCTTCAGCTTGGCCATGCATTGTCTAATGTTGCGCTGGTCGACCCCCGTCTCGGCTTCGCCGAGCCACCCTGCCGGGGCGAGCCACGGGTCTCGCCCGTCCTTCGGACCCCCCGATCGACGGGTAGAGGAAAGGCGCCAAGCTTTTTGCCGTCAAACGCTCGTCCAGAAAGGCTCCCTTCCTTTCCCTCCGGAGGGGGAAAGGTGGCGCTGCGAAGCAGCGACGGATTGGGGGAACCACCTGGCAATCAAGCCTTACGCCGATCAGTCATAACAAATCACAGAAAGTGAGTGCGTAGCGTAAACGGGAGAAGCACGGATGGTCCGCTTAGCTGCGGTACACCGGCTCCTCCTCGTCGAGGATCGCCTTCAGCTCGGCAAGGTGACGCTCCGCCTGGCCGGGATAGTCGTCCATTTCGCTGGCGGCCTTTTCGGCAATGGCGTCGGAGAGCGTGCGCAGCGGACGGCCGGTCCACAGCGCCTTGATGTAGGTCTCGGCGGCACGCTCGAAATAGAACATGCGGTTGAAGGCGTCGGCAACGGTGTCGCCGATGACCATGACGCCGTGATTGCCCATCACCATCACCTTGACCTTAGGGTCGGTGAGCAGTTGCGAGCAGCGCTCGCCCTCTTCCTCGAAGGCCAGCCCGCCATAATGGGCGTCGACGACGTGGCGGTTGAAGAACATGGCCGAGTTCTGGTCGATCGGCGGCAGAGTCGAGTCGGCCAGCGATGCAAGCACAGTGGCATGAATGGAATGCACATGCATGGCGCAGCGCGCATGCGGCACGTTGCGGTGAATGGCGCCGTGCAGACCCCAGGCAGTCGGGTCGGGCGCGTCGGGGCCGGTCAGCGTCTCGGGATCGTTGGCGTCGATCAGCAAAAGGTCGCTCGCCTTGATGCGCGAGAAATGCACCTGGTTGGGGTTCATCAGGAATTTGCTGCCGTCCTCGTTGACCGACAGCGAGAAGTGGTTGGCCACGGCTTCATGCATGTTGAGCCGCGCCGTCCAGCGGAAGGCGGCGGCGAGGTCGACGCGCTCCTCATAATAGGGCAGGTTGGTCAGCGGCTCTTTCTGCAAACGGGCGATGCTCATCAAAAAATCCTCCATTTCCCCAAGAATGCCGCGCCCAATGCCGACCAGCAACCGGTAAGTACTGGGTCAGGCCGCCGAGCGGGCCGACTGCAGCCCGCCATGTTCGACGATGAAGTCGATGACTTCCTGCAGTCCCTTGCCGCGCGACAGGTCGGTGAAGCCGAACGGGCGCTTGCCCCGCATTCGGGCGGCGTCGCTCTCCATGACATCGAGGTTGACGTTCACATAGGGCGCCAGATCGCTCTTGTTGATGACCAGGAAATCGGAACGGGTGATCGCCGGCCCGCCCTTCCTGGGGATTTCCTCGCCCTGGCAAACCGAGATGACATAGAGGGTCAGGTCGGCAAGGTCCGGCGAGAAGGTGGCGGCAAGATTGTCGCCGCCGGATTCGATGAAGACGATGTCGAGATCGGGGAATTTCCTGTTCAGCTCGGCGATCGCCTGCAAATTGATCGAGGCGTCCTCACGGATGGCGGTGTGCGGGCAGCCGCCGGTCTCCACGCCGACGATGCGGTCCTCAGGCAGCGCCTGCAGGCGAGCCAGCATCATGGCGTCTTCCTTGGTGTAGATGTCGTTGGTGACGACGGCGATGGAGAAATCGTCGCGCAGCGCCTTGCAGAGCTTTTCGGTTAGCGTCGTCTTGCCGGAGCCGACGGGACCGCCGATGCCGATGCGCAGGGGACCGTTGGCCTGAGTCATAGCGAAAAATCCGTCATGCCGAAAAACTCCGTGATGGCGAGGATGGCGAAGCTGAGCCCGATCAACAGGCAGAGCGGCGAATAGAAGCTGACATCGAGCCGCGCAAAAGGCTGTTCCGGCGCCAGACGGCGCCACCACGGCGTGAAGCCGGCAATGCCGCGGCCGAGGAAGACCAGCCCTATGAGCAGCGCTGTGGCGGCAAGGCCTTCCCTTGGAAAGGGGGTGGCGAAGACCCCGGTCAGCGCCAGCGGCCACAGGGTTGCGAGGCACAGGCACGCGGCAACGGCGAAACAGGCAAACGGCGTCGGCATCTCGTCGATGCCGCGAAAGCCGACGACGGCGTGGGCGCAGGAGACGCCGTCCCTGCCCGGCCAGATGCCGCCAAGGCCCCAATAGACATGCAGCGCGGTGATCAGCAGCAGGACGGCCGAGAGGGCGAAGGCGAGGACGATCATGAGCGGAACAGCCTGGAATACTGCGTCTCGTGCTTCATCGCCATGATGTCGGAGATGAAGGCGCAGCCGCCGAGATCGTCCAATGTCGAGCCGGCGGCGCGCGCGGCCGTCGACAGCGCCAACGGCTCGAAGCCGGCGAGCAAGGCCATGGCGTCCGTCTGGCCGACGATTCCGAGTCGGATCGCCGCCTGGACGAGGTTGGAGAAGAAGGCCTGCAGGAAGGCCGACATCGCGTCCGGAAGCGCGATGCCGTTGCCGCCCGCAACGGCGCCGACGGCGACACAGTAGGCGCATTCGGCCGGCAGGCGGCCCAACACCGGATTCGCCCACGCCGCTGCCGCTTTCAGGAAGGCGGCGCCTTGCAGCATGGTTTCGGTGTGGCGCTCACGCGAGCCGGCCAGCGCTTCGGCGAGATCGGCAATTTCATGGAGGTCGCCGCCGTCGCGGGCGCGGCGCCAGCTTTCCGCGAAGAGCACGGCGTCGTTCCAGCCCGAGCCCATCTCGACCAGCGTCTCCAGCCAGCCGGCGAGGCTGGCGGTATCGGCAACCAGCCCGTCTTGCACGGCACGCTCGAGTCCATGGCTGTAGGCAAAGCCGCCGACCGGAAAGGCCGGCGACAGCCACGCCATGAGCCGCAGCAAAGCGATGCCGGATGGCTGGTCAGTCATGATCGTGATGATGCCCGTCATGGGAATGGCTGTGCGAATGCGACTCGCTGTGTGCGTGGGAACGTCCATCATGGGAATGCGCTTCGGCGTGCGCACCTTGGGCGGAATAGGCGCCGCGCACCGGCTTGAACGGTTCGGAGACTTCGCGCACCGTGGCGCCCAGCCCTTCCAGCATAGCCTTGATGACATGGTCGCGCAAAATCAGGATGCGGCTGGGCTCGACCGCAGCCGCCAGATGGCGGTTGCCGATATGCCAGGCAAGCTCGGCCAGATGCACCGCGTCGCGGGCGCGGATATGATAGACCTCTTCGGGTGCCGCGGTGATCTCGACCTGGCCGCCATCCTCCAGCACCAGCCGGTCGCCATCGTTCAAGGTCACGGGTTCGGGCAGGTCGACCAGCACCTTGCTGCCGTCGGCAAGCTCGATGGCGCGGCGGCGCAAATGACGCTCGTCATGGGGCAGGACGGCACGGCCGGATGGCGGCGTAGTTCCGGCAGTGCCGGCAGGCACCACCGAGACGGCCCGGGGGAACTTGGTGAAGTCGGTGTTCAGGTTGAGTTTCATCGCATGGCTCCACCGTTAGCCTGGGCTCTCGCACGGGCAGGCCGCGCCAGGACGCGGTCAAAATACGCGTTCACGCGCTCGGACTCGATCGGGAATTTTCCGGCGCGGGCCCAGCCGCCCATGTCGCCCAACAGCACGTCGACGGCGGAAAACCGGTCGCCCAGCGCAAACTCCCGATCCCCCAGCCGGCCGTCGAGCGCCTTGGCCTCCGAGGCGAAATCGTAGGCGGCGGCGGGGCCGACATCGACCCGCACGTCCTTCGGCAACAGGAAGCGGTGGCGCAGCTTGTTCCACAGCGGCGCTTCGAACTCGGACTGGGCAAAATGCATCCAGGAATCCATCTCGGCGCGTCCGGCCACACCTGGATTGGCGCCCATGCCTTTGTCGGCGTGCTTGTCGGCGAGATAGACGCAGATTGCCGCCGAATCAGTCACCGTCAGTTCGCCATCGATCAGGATCGGCACCTTGCCCGACGGGTTGAGCGCATAGGCTTCGGGCGAACGCAATTTGACCTCGACGAATTCATAGGGCTGCCCGAGTTCCTCGAGCATCCACAGAACGCGGCTGACGCGGGATCCACGCGATCCGATGGCCTTGTACATGGTTGAACCCTCTTTCCTGCGACCCTAAACCATAGCCACTGTTCAGACGATGGTGTCGAAGAGCCGCAGGATGAACGATATCTGATAGATCAGCGTGCCGGCGACGAAGGCGATGTGGAAGCGGCGGTCACGCACCGGTATGGCGGCGATGCACAACACCACGAAAACCGGCGTTCGGAACAGATATTCATTGCCGTAGCGGGCGAAATGCTCGGGACCCTTCAGCAGCGTGTCGACGACGTCGAGCAGATAGGTCGTCGCCAGCAGGCCGAAGAACCAGCCACGGCGTGAATAGAAGAAATCCTCGTAGCTGGTGTAGTCGAGCATCGAATCCGGAAACAGCAGCGCGCACAGCAGGAACAGCGTGATGGCGTAGAAGATCAGGAACAGGTACTTGCCGAAAGTCCAGACCTCTATGGTGTAGAGGCCGAACTCCCACCACCAGAAATGCACCAGCAGCAACAGCATGGAGGCGACCCAGCCGAGGTGCACGGGATAGAGCCTGTACTGGCCGGGATGCTGGACGATTCGCGCCACCCCCGACAGCAGGCGAGCGACGCCAAGTCCGATCACCATGCCCATGACGATGCGGATATGCGGGAAGATGTCGTGGGCGGAGGCTATTTCGGTGACCATGACCTGCTACGCGGTTTCTTTGAGCCGCATATTGCGGTGGGACCGACCGGCTCGCAATGGAATTTGCCGGGTCGATCAAATCGCCCCTCGCCTCAAAACAGGAAATACCGCTGCGCCATCGGCAGCACGGTTGCCGGCTCGCAAGTCAAGAGTTCGCCATCGGCGCGAACCTCATAGGTTTCGGGATCGACCTCGATATGCGGCGTGGCGTCGTTGAGGATCATGGAGTGCTTGCCGATGCCGCCGCGGGTATTTTCCACCGCCACGAACTGCTTGTCGACGCCGAGCCTGCCATGCAGGCCGGACTCCAGCGCCGCCTTCGAAACGAAGGTCACCGACGAGTTGGTCCTGGCCTTGCCATAGGCGCCGAACATCGGGCGGTAGTGCATCGGCTGCGGTGTCGGGATAGAGGCGTTTGGGTCGCCCATCGGGGCTGCGGCTATCATGCCGCCGATCAGCACCATGTCCGGTTTGACGCCGAAGAAGGCTGGGTTCCACAGCACCAGATCGGCGCGCTTGCCGACCGCGATCGAACCGATGTCCCTGGACAGGCCATGCGCGATTGCCGGGTTGATGGTGTATTTGGCGATGTAGCGGCGGACGCGGAAATTGTCGTTGTTGCCGGTCTCCTGCGGCAATGACCCGCGCTGGCGCTTCATCTTGTCGGCGGTCTGCCAGGTGCGGATCGCCACCTCGCCGACGCGGCCCATTGCCTGCGAGTCCGACGAGATGATCGAGAAGGCGCCGATGTCATGCAGAATGTCTTCCGCCGCGATGGTCTCCTTGCGGATGCGGCTTTCGGCAAAGGCGATGTCTTCGGGGATCGACGGCGACAGATGATGGCAGACCATCAGCATGTCGAGATGCTCGGCCAGCGTGTTGACGGTGTAGGGCCGGGTCGGGTTGGTCGAGGACGGGATGACGTTGGGCAGGCCGCAAACCTTGATGATGTCAGGCGCATGGCCGCCGCCGGCACCCTCGGTGTGGAAGGCGTGGATGGTGCGGCCCTTGATGGCGGCGACGGTGTTCTCGACGAAGCCGGATTCGTTCAGCGTGTCGGTGTGGATCATCACCTGCACGTCGTAATCGTCGGCAACCGACAGGCAGCAGTCGATGGCCGCCGGCGTCGTGCCCCAGTCCTCGTGCAGCTTCAGCGAGCAGGCGCCGCCCAGGACCATTTCCTCGAGCGCCGCCGGCAGCGAGGCATTGCCCTTGCCGGACAGGCCGATGTTCATCGGGAAAGCGTCGAAGGACTGGATCATGCGCGCCATGTGCCAGGGTCCCGGCGTGCAGGTGGTGGCCAGCGTGCCATGCGCCGGGCCGGTGCCGCCGCCGAGCATGGTGGTGATGCCCGACATCAGCGCTTCGTCGATCTGCTGCGGGCAGATGAAGTGGATGTGCGCATCGAAGCCGCCGGAGGTCAGGATCTTGCCCTCGCCGGCGATGATCTCGGTACCGGGGCCGATGATGATGGTGACACCGTCCTGCGTGTCGGGATTGCCGGCCTTGCCGATCGCCGCGATGCGGCCGTCCCTGAGACCTATATCGGCCTTGAAGATGCCGGCAGTGGCATCGACCACCAGCGCGTTGGTGATGACCGTGTCGACCGCGCCGCCGGCGCGCGACACCTGGCTCTGGCCCATGCCGTCGCGGATGACCTTGCCGCCGCCGAATTTCACCTCCTCGCCATGGACGGTGAGGTCCTTTTCGACCTCGATAAACAGCTCGGTGTCGGCCAGGCGCACTCTGTCGCCGACCGTCGGGCCATACATCTGCGCGTAGGCGGCGCGGGTAATTCTAGCCATCAGTCAATGCTCCCCAAACGAGAGTCCGGCCGCAGCCGAACTCCACATCGTCGCCATCCAATGGTCATGCAATGACCCGCTTGGCGACACCTTCTGATCCCATTTGGCCGTTGAGGTGGACGTGCCACCCCAAACCGCCCGTTTGCCAAACCCTTGGCCAAATCGATGAAAGGAAAATACATGCGCAAAATCATCGTTCTTGCAGCCGCCGCCACGCTGGCCTCCGCAACCGTAGCCGGCGCCCAGCAACAGCCCACGCCGCAACCGAAGCCGGCGGCGCCCAGCGCTCAGCCGGCGGCGCCGGCGATCCAGAAGGTCAACATCGTCGATATCAGCGAATTGCCCAAGGCCACCCAGACGCAGGTCAATCAGGTGATCGCCCAGCGTGGCGATGCCGGGCTGCAGAAACTGCGCTCTTCGATCGACGCGACGCCGCAGATCAAGTCGGCGCTCGAAGCCAAGGGGCTCACCTCGGCACAGGTGGTCGCCGCCAGCATGACCACCGATGGCGCGCTGACCCTTGTCACCAAGAAGGCAAGCTGAAAGAAGCGCTTGGCGGGGCCGCACCCCGCCCCCCCGCCCCCACGGGACCATCTCCCGCCCGCGGGCGGGTTGGGTGTTTGTGGGCCACCCCCGCGGGACCGCAAAAAACCACCCCAGGGGGGCAAGGCAGTGTT
>NZ_JAMYPB010000049.1:0-46318 GCF_040320135.1 Mesorhizobium sp. M0772
CCCCCCCGCGGCGGCGGCCCGGGGTTGCCGGTTTTCCTGACTGGGCGGGCCCGTGGGTCGACCGCCGCCGCCGCGACCGCGCTGCAGAAGTCCAATGGTGGCCGCGGCGTGCTGCTCGGCGGCGTGCCCGGCGTACTGCCCGGCAAGGTCACGGTGCTCGGCGGCGGCGTCGTCGGCCTGCATGCCGCCCGCATGGCGGTCGGCCTCGGCGCCGACGTCACCATCATCGACCGCTCGATCCCGCGCCTGCGCCAGCTGGACGACCTCTTTACCGGCCGCGTCCACACCCGCTACTCCACAGTCGAGGCGCTTGAGGAAGAATGCTTCTCGGCCGACATCGTCGTCGGCGCCGTGCTCATCCCGGGTGCTGCTGCACCCAAGCTGGTCACTCGCGAAATGCTGTCGGGCATGAAGAAGGGCTCGGTGCTGGTCGACGTCGCTATCGACCAGGGCGGCTGCTTCGAGACTTCGCACGCCACCACCCATGCCGAGCCGACCTATGAGGTCGACGGCGTGATCCATTACTGCGTCGCCAACATGCCGGGCGCCGTGCCGGTGACCTCGGCGCACGCGCTCAACAACGCGACGCTGCATTATGGCCTGCAGCTGGCCGACAAGGGCCTGAAGGCGCTGGTCGACGACCACCATTTGCGCAACGGCCTCAATGTCCACAGGGGCAAGATCACCAATCGCGCCGTCGCCGAAGCACTCGGCTATGAGCTGGTCGAACCGAAAGTGGTTCTGGCTGCCTGACCAGACGCCTTAATCGACTCAAGCAGTTCTGCCTCCCTCACCCGCCGGTTGCGCCGGAGGGTTTTTTATTGGCCGCGTGCTCACAAATTGCGGCCTCTAAGGCAACATCACGGCGAAACGGCCCGGCTTGGCGGTGCTTTTGCCTGCCGATGTGGCATTTTTGTCATTCCAATATTGGCGAGCGTCCTGTTAGAACACGGACGGGTTTGTTCTTATGCTAAGGGGCTAAAATGTTCATCTCTGCTAAATCCGTTCTTCTCGGGGCCGTTTCGGCAATGGCTTTGATATCGGTAGCGCATGCCGCCGATGTTGTGCAGCCGGTGGAAGAACCTGCCGGTTTCAACTGGAGCGGCGCCTATGTCGGCATCGGCGGCGGCTTCGGCGCCACCGTGCATCGCATCAGCGTCGACCCGGTGATCGACTTCAACGGGATCGGCGGCAACGGCGTGTTTGGCGAAATCACCGCCGGCTACGACTATATGGTCTCCGAGCGCTTCCTGCTTGGCGGCTTCATCGACGCCAACATCGGGAATATCGGTCCGTCGATCAGCCTTCCGGGCGCTGATATCGACCTGACGAACGCTTATGGCTTCGACGTCGGCTTGCGCGCCGGCTATCTCTTGAACCCCGATACGCTCGGCTATGTGCTCGGCGGCTACACTTGGAACCATTTCAAGCTCGAGGGTTCGGGCTTTGCCGACGGTCTTGATTTCACGGAGAACCGTGGCGGCTATGTCGTCGGCGTTGGCTTGGAAACCGTGCTGCGCGGCAACTGGACGATTAAGACCGAGTACCGCTACGCCAACTATGGCGACGACTCGGTGGCTGACCTCGGCATTATCGGCGGCCCGGGAACCTCTCTGGATGTCGAGCCGTCCAGCCACACCTTCCACATCGCGGCCAACTACCGCTTCGGCGCCCAGAATGGCGGCGGTGCCTCGTTTGCTGCTCCGACCTACAACTGGACCGGCTTCTATGTCGGCGGCGCGCTTGGCGCCGGCACCGTGGTGCATGACCTGACGCTCGCCAGCGCCCTCGAATTGGATGGCATCGGCGGCGAAGGCGTGTTCGGCGAGGCGAGCATCGGTTACGACCATGATTTCGGCGGCTGGGTCGCCG
Source organism: Mesorhizobium sp. M0772 (assembly GCF_040320135.1). Classification (NCBI taxonomy): domain Bacteria; kingdom Pseudomonadati; phylum Pseudomonadota; class Alphaproteobacteria; order Hyphomicrobiales; family Phyllobacteriaceae; genus Mesorhizobium; species Mesorhizobium sp. M0772. The sequence continues at coordinate 1,873 of NZ_JAMYPB010000049.1, forward strand.
GCGTTCTGGTCGACGCCCGCTATTCCGGCATACGCTCGAAGCTGGACATTCCGGGTGGGTCGATCAAAGGCGATGCGGACTATGGCTTCGATGCCCTGGCCCGCATCGGCGCCAAGGTCAACGAATCGACGCTGGCCTATGTCCTCGGCGGTTACAGCTGGCAGCATTTCGACCTGCATGCCTCCTCGCCCGTTGGCGACATCATCGACTGGGGCTCGAGCGGCTTCTCGGTCGGCGGCGGCCTGGAAACGGCCGTTTCCAGCAACATGACGCTTGGTCTCGAATACCGCTATTCGCAGTATGAGAAAGAGGATTTCGGTTCAGACGGCTTCCTCACCGACGAGCCTTCCTTCCAGACCGTTCGCGTCGGCGCCAAGTATAAATTCAACTAAACGCCGCACACACACACGGCGAAGGCCCGTCGGTCAATTCCGGCGGGCTTTTTCTTTGCGCAAAATTCCTGACGTCGGAATTGAACAGGCTGGCGGACAACAAAAAAGCGGAGCCAAAGCCCCGCTTCCTCGGTCGTCGAGATCCCCGCCGGTTCATCCGCGGTCGGCAATCCATCGACGCTGGTTTTTAGCGCGAGAATGCGACGGGAGTACGACAAGTCCCAACCGGCATCGGCGTGAGTCGCCATGCCGGCGACAATCGCGATGCTGTGTGAAGTGCTTCACATCCGCCATTCGAAAAGCATGCGCAGACAGAGCTGCCAACTTGACGGATCGAGCCGTCACACGGTTCCCAACTGCCCGCCAGACCACCGGCGGGCATCTTTTTGTCAGAAACGCTCGATGCGGCACTGATAACAATTGTTGCGCGCCGAGCGGACGTGGACATAGACGATGTCAGCGCGCTCAAACAGCGTCTCTGCCCGCGCCGCAATGCCGCCAGTTGGAATGACGCCGCCGCTGCCATAGACGATGCGGTCATCCGCACCATAGCCGCGCACGATATAGTCGCTGCTGTCAAGCATCTCTGGAAGCGCTTCCGTCTCGGCTGCGCGTTCGCATTCCTGCGCATGCAGGAAGATCGGTCCTGTCTCGGCGTAAGGCTGCAACGCCGGAAACGGCCGATAGGCCATGATCAGATAGTAATCGCCTTCGGCGACGTTTCTCAGGCAATGCCGGCACGGCACCCCGTCGCCATCTGAAACCTTCCGCTCCGGCGTTTGCCCGTAGGCGTCCGGCCCGCCGCGCTGCAGCGCTCTCACTTCTTCTGTCGGCAAGGCTTTGAACTGGACGGTCATGGCTAAATCTCCGGTGTGGTTGACCGGAAATTATGGCCCCCGCCGAGGTGCTTCCCACCCGATTCCTGTCAACTGTCAGCAGCCCGGCCAGTCTCAGGCCGGACTGCTTCGGCATTGGGCAGGTCCCGCGCCGGCTCAGCGGATGAAATCGTCGAAGCGGCGCAGCGTCACCCGGCGCCTGCGCCAGTTCTCGTCCTGGGTCCGCACGAGCAGGAATTCCTCGCCATGAACGGTCGGTTCGGCCTTCAGTCGGAGAAAGTCACGGCCGCATGACGCTGGCCGAGCGCTCGGCGAACGACAGCGGATGCACGGTCTCCTTCTTTTGCGCCACCGGCGCAAAACCGAGCTTCTGGTAGAGCGGCAAGGCAGCCGGATGGTCGAGCGTGCAGGTCTGCACCGTTACCCGTTTCGGCCCATACGACCATGCTGCGGCGATCGCCGCACCGAGGAACCAACGGCCGATGCCTTGCCCGGTCGCATGTTCCATCATGCCGAAATAAGCGAGTTCGACTTCCTCTGGCAAATGCGGCTTGAGGTCGAAGAACCCGGCCGGCGCGCCGTCGAGATAAAGCACCCTGATGTCGCGGTCCTCGCGGTGGATGCCGGCGGCAAGCTCGTCATCGTCCAGCCTCAGCACATTGACCCAGTGCCATTTGCGTCCGACCCGATCCATCAGATAGCGGTAGAAATGCAGCGGAATGTCCTTGGTCCTGAGCAGCGCGATCTGCCTGTTGTAGGGCAACGGCGGCGAATAGGCCGGCGGCACATGCATTTCCAGAAACGTGACCGTAACCTCGATGTCGTCCAGCGCGCCATTTTCCATCTCCATCATCCCTTGCCCGTCACCACGGGCGTGTCTGCCAGCCCGCCCCATTCCGTCCATGAGCCGTCATAGAGTCGGTTGTCGGTGTGACTGAGCGTCTCCAGCGCCAGAGTGACCACAGCCGCAGTTATGCCGGAACCGCAAGAGGTGACGACCGGTTTCGACAGATCGATACCGGCATCCTCAACGGCCTGGCGCAACTGGTCCTTCGACAACAGCGCGCCATCCTGTGACAGCGCCGAATAAGGCAAATTGTGCGCGCCGGGCATGTGGCCGGAGCGAACACCCGCGCGGGGCTCTGGCTCGGCGCCGGTGAAGCGGCCCGCGCCTCGGGCGTCCGCAATCTGGCTCTCGCCAGTCTCGACGATGCGGCGCATGTCGGCAAGGCTGGCGACGCGAGCGGCATCGAAATCGGCATGAAACACATTCGGCGCGATCTTGGTCGGCTCCGCCGTCACCGGCCGGCCCGCCGCCTTCCAGCGGTCGAAGCCGCCGTCGAGCACATAGACCTGGAACACGCCCATGACGCGGAACATCCACCAGGCGCGCGGCGCCGAGAAGAAACCCGGACCGTCATAGACGACAATGGTGTCATCGGCCGAAATTCCCATGGCGCCTACATATTGCGCGAAATGCTGTGGCGAGGGCAGCGTGTGCGGCAGCTTGGCATCAGGATCGGAGGCCGCATCATGATCGAAGAATCGCGCACCCGGAATATGCGCAGCCTCATACTCGGCGCGCGCATCGCGCTTCTGCGCCGGCAGATACCAGGATGCATCGACGATCGTCAGGCCGGGCTCGCCAAGACGGCTCTGCAACCAGTCCGCATCGACGGTGAAAGGGCTGTCGTCGGCCATTGTTCTTCTCCTGCTCCGCCTTGGCGAAGCATTGCTTCCTGTTGACCATGATCTTCCCCGAAAACCGGCTTCCACTTTTCGGGATCATGGTTCGTTCAAGCTACCGGCATTGGTCCGAAGCGAATGCGAAAACGCCGGTTTTCGCGGCCCTTCTTCTCGATCTTGCCGATATGGATTTCACCGACTTCGCCGGTGCTTTTGACATGGGAGCCGCCGCAGGGCTGGCTGTCGATCGAAGCGTTGTCGCCGATGCAGACCAGGCGGATCTTGCCGGTGCCGGCGGGCGGCCGGACATTCTTGGATTTCACCAGGCCAGGATTGGCTGCCAGTTCCTCGTCGGTGATCAGCCTGACGAAGATCGGATGATCGGCTCGCACCAGTTCCATCAGCCCGGCGGTGACGTCTTCCCTGGTGAAGCCGGCATCGGGAGCGTCGAAGTCGACGCGGCTGTCATCTTCGGAAACCGCAGCACCGGTAATCGGAAACGGACAGACGACGGTGAGCAAATGGCAAGCTGCGTGCATGCGCATCAGGAGATGCCGCCGCTCCCAGTTGATGGCGAGTTTCACCTGCTCGCCGACCTCGGGTGCCGGTTGCTCCGGCGCCGGCACATGGATGATCTCGTCCTTGGTCTCGCCCGTGATGGTGGCGGCAATGGCGATGCGGCTGCCGTCGGCGCGCTCTAATGTGCCGGTATCGCCAGGCTGGCCGCCCGATGTGGCATAGAAGATGGTCCGGTCGAGAATGATGCCGCCGCGCTCGTTGATGGCGACAACAGTGGCGTCAGCCGCTCTGAGATAGGCGTCGTCGCGAAACAGCGCTTCTGTTCTGTGCGCCATCAGGCGACCTTCTCATACGGCACCGAAATTGTGCTGCGCTCATCCATCCAGCCCGGCACCGGCAGGTTCTTCTCGCGCAGGAATTCCGGGTTGAACAGCTTCGACTGGTAGCGCGTGCCATAGTCGGCAAGGATGGTCACGATGGTGTGGCCGGGGCCAAGCTCGCGCGCCAGCCGTATCGCGCCGGCAATGTTGATGCCGGTCGAACCGCCGACGCACAGGCCTTCTTCCTGGATCAGCTCGAAGACGATCGGCAGCGCTTCCTCGTCCGGCACCTGGAACGAGAAGTCCGGCGTGAACCCATCGAGATTTGCCGTGATGCGCCCCTGCCCTATCCCTTCGGTGATCGAGCTGCCGTCGGACTTCAATTCGCCACTGGTGTAGAAGGAATAGAGCGCCGCACCCAGCGGATCGGCGAGCGCGATCTTGACGTTGCTGCTCCTGGCCTTCAGCCCGAAGGCGACGCCGGCCAGCGTTCCGCCCGAACCCACCGCCGAGACGAAACCGTCGACCTTGCCGCCGGTCTGCGTCCAGATTTCTTCCGCCGTGGTGCGGATATGGCCGTCGCGATTGGCAACGTTGTCGAACTGGTTGGCCCAGATCGCGCCGTTCGGCTCCGACCTCGCCATCTGCTCGGCTAGCCGCCCCGACAGTTTCACGTAGTTGTTGGGGTTCTTGTAAGGCACCGCCGGCACTTCGATCAGCTCGGCGCCAAGCAGCTTGATCGTGTCCTTCTTTTCCTGGCTCTGGGTGTCGGGAATGACGATCACTGTGCGATAGCCCAGCGCCTTGGCAACCAGCGTCAGGCCAATGCCGGTATTGCCTGCCGTGCCTTCGACGATGACCCCGCCCGGCTTCAACAGCCCGCGCTGTTCGGCGTCGCGGATGATGAACAGGCCTGCGCGATCCTTGACCGACTGGCCGGGGTTCATGAACTCGGCCTTGCCCAGGATCTCGCAGCCGGTCTGCTCCGAGGCCTTGTTGAGGCGGATCAGGGGCGTGTTGCCGATCGCTTCGATCACAGAACGGGGCATCCGGGATTCCTTATGTAGCTGCGGCGAGACCCTAGAAACCCGAAGCGTGCGTTTCAAGGTAAGAATTCGCCTGGTCCAGTCGCATTTCGGGCACTGCAATCTCCCGCGGCCGGACAACGCGTGATGGCGATCATTTCAACCAGTACGGAAAAGCGCTCTTTTCATTCGATTTTTTCACCGCTAGAGCACTAATGACAGATCGGCAGGGCGCAGAATGACACTTTACCGGGCCAACCCGAAGCACGGCGTCGCCTGGATAACCGGCGGCAGCAGCGGCATCGGCCGTGCGCTGGCAAAGGACCTCGCGGCAAAGGGCTTTGTCGTCGCGGTCACCGCACTCGACGGCGACCCACTCGACGCGCTCATCGTCGAGACGGCGCAGATGCCGGGACGTGTCGCCGCCTACCCTTGCGACGTCACCGATGAGCCGCGCATGGCAAGCACGGTGGCGGCGATTGAAAAGGAGCTCGGGCCGATCGTGCTCGCCGTCTTCAACGCCGGCAACTACATCGCCACGCCCGGCGAAGACCTCAGGGTCCGCGACTTTCGCCAGACCTTCGAGGTCAACTATTTCGGTATCATCAATGGCCTCGTCCCGCTCATGGAGCGCATGCGCATCCGTGCGCGCGGCCATATCGTGCTTGTCGGGTCGGTCACCGCCTATTTCGGCTGGCCGACCACGGCGGCCTATGGCGGCTCGAAGGCGGCGATCAACATCTTGGCCGAGTCGCTGAAATACGATTTCGACAAGATGAATGTACGCATCCAGGTGATGAATCCGGGCTTCATCGACACGCCGCTGACCGAAAAGAACATGCTGCCGATGCCGGGACTGATGCCGGTCAACCGCGCCTCGCGCCGCATGCTGCGCGGCATCGAGCATGGCGGCTTCGAGGTCACCTTCCCTCACCGGCTGAGCTGGGGGCTGAAGCTGCTGGCACTGCTGCCAAGGCCAGTCTGCCGGTGGTTCATCAGCACGGCGACCCGCTGGACAGGGCGGCCGCTGAATTTCGACCGCAAGCCGCCGAACCAATAGCTGTCCATAGCCCGGCTGTTGCCTGACTGCACCGGCCGCCATAGCTTTAGAATTGTCGTGGAGTCTGAGATGGGGCGGCGGATCGTGCTTGCGGTGCTGGGCGTCGTCATGATCCTTGTCCTGGCCTTCCTGCTTGGTCCGCGCGTTCCCGTCGACACCACGATCCATTTCGATGACAAAGTGATCGGCGACGACCCGCAAGCGTATGTCGCGCGCGAAGAGGCTGCCGTCCCCAATATCCGCGACGCCCTCGAGAAAGAAATCATCTGGGCCGATCCGATGGTTCACGCCAGGACGCCATTGGCGATCGTCTATATCCATGGCTTTTCGGCATCGAAGGGCGAGGTTCGCCCGCTGGCCGACGAGGTCGCCGACCAACTCGACGCCAACCTTTTCTACACCCGCCTCACCGGTCATGGTCAGGACGGCGCTGCTATGGCGCAAGGCAGCGTCAATGCCTGGATCAACGACTATGAGGAGGCGCTCGCCATCGGCCGGGCCATCGGTGACAAAGTCATCGTCGTCGGCACCTCGACCGGTGGCTCGCTGGCGGCATGGGCGGCGACCGAGCCTGGCGCATCGGACGGCGTCGCTGCAATCGCATTCATCTCGCCGAATTTCGGCATCAGGGCTTCAGGCGCCGAGCTGCTGATCATGCCCTGGGGCAGGCAGATCGCCGAGTTCGTCGGCGGCAAGGAGCGCAGCTTTCCGACCCGCAACGCGCTGCACGAGAAACTCTGGACGCACACATATCCAATGGCAGCCGTGCTACCGATGGCGGCGCTGACCAACCTTGCCTACGCAGCGCCTGTGGAGAAGGCAACCATACCGGCGCTGTTCATCTTCTCGGATTCCGACAAGGTGGTGCGCCAGGATCGCACCCGCGAAATCGCCGGCCGCTGGGGCGCACCGCATGAACTGGTGCCCGTCGACGACAATGGCGATCCCGACGACCACGTCATTGCCGGCGACGCGCTGTCGCCCTCGACCACGGCTTTCCTGGCGCAGCGGATCGTCGTGTGGGTGAAGGCAATTACCGCGCAGCCCTAAACGAAAAGGACGGCCGAAGCATTGCCCCGGCCGTCCTCATATACAATCGTCAGCAATCAAGCCAGGCTCGACGAGCCTGACCGGTTCGTCTGATCACGCAGCCCGCGCCGCGGGCCGCTTGCCGCCGAAGCGGCGCTTGTTGTTGCCCTTGAAGGCCTTGGCGCCTTCCGGCTTGCGCTCGCTTGCACCCGCAAAAGCCGGCTTGTCACCAAAACGCTTCTTGGCGAAGCCGTTGTTCTGGCCACCGGGCCGCCTGCCGTCGCGACGGCCATTGCGGTCGTTGCGATCATTGGCGGGCTCGAAGCGCTCGTTCTTTTCGGCCGGATTGCGCACCGGATCGGGGCTGCCGAGATGGTCGGCAACGATCGGCAGCTTGCTGCGGATGATGCGCTCGACCTGACGCAGCTTGCTGTTTTCGGAAGGATCGCAAAGCGTGATGGCGATGCCGTCCATGCCGTTACGGCCGGTACGGCCGATGCGGTGGACATAGCTTTCGGCCTCATCCGGCAGATCGAAATTCACCACATGGCTGATGCCGGGGACGTCGATGCCGCGCGCCGCGATGTCGGTAGCCACGAGAATGCGCACCGAGCCCTCGCGGAAATCGTTGAGCGCCTTCTGGCGGGCGTTCTGCGACTTGTTGCCGTGGATGACGGCGGCCTTGAAGCCGTCGCGTTCGAGGTCCTTGGTCACCCGGTCGGCGCCATGTTTGGTGCGCGAAAAGATGATGACGGACTTCATCGCTTCGTCGGCGAGCATCGTCGACAGCACCTGGCGCTTCTGCTTTGTGCGGGCAAAGACAACGCCCTGCACGATTTCGGCAGCAGCGGTGCTCTGCGGCGCGACTTCGACGCGGATCGGGTTCTTCAACAGGCCCTTCGCCAGCTCGGCGATTTCGTTGGGCATGGTGGCCGAGAACAGCACCGTCTGACGGTCGGGCGCGGTCGCCTTGGCGATCCGCTTGACATCGTTGATGAAGCCCATATCGAGCATGCGGTCGCCCTCGTCCAGCACCAGCCATTTGGTGTCGGAGAGAATCAAGTCGCCCTCGCGCACCAGGTCGGTCAGGCGGCCGGGCGTGGCGATCAGGATGTCGACGCCGGGAGCGACCTTCTTCACCTGGCTGAAGCGCGAGACGCCGCCAAGCACGAGAGCGGTCGAGACATGCGCGCCCTTGGCGAGGATCTTGATGGTGTCCTCGATCTGGACGGCGAGTTCGCGCGTCGGCGCCAGGATCAGCGCACGAGTGGTCTTGGCTCGGCGCTTGGTGCCGAGCGCGATGATCTTCGACAGGATCGGCAGCGCGAAGGCAGCGGTCTTGCCGGAGCCGGTCTGGGCGATGCCGAAGATATCACGGCCTTCCATCTGCGGCGGGATCGCCTGCGTCTGGATCGGCTTCGGCTCGGTGAAGCCGGCGCCATGCGTCGCCTTGAGCAGCGCGCCCGTAATTCCAAGGGCTGCGAAACCGGTGAGCTCCGCAGTGTTGCCGGTCGAGATAGCGTTACCGGCTGAGGTGTTTTCGTTGGTCAAAATAGTCTTCTTTCACGCGGTCTTGGCCGCAAATATCGATGGCGGCAGGGCGCAACCTGCCGTCGAAAATTTGATATGAAACGACAAGGCGGGCGGACGGAAACGTCCACTCGGCTGCGCTGTCGTGCCCGCAGGCGTCATGCCACGGGACTCTTTCGCCACTTCGTGATGTATCGGAAAGAGGGGCCGATATACCGGAAAGAGGGAAAACAGACGCAACCAGTCTCATTTGTCGAGAAGGCCGGAATCTCCGGCCCAAGCGCCTATGGGCTGCATATGGCTGAGTTCGCTCCGGAATACAAGGGGCCACATGTTGCAGCGCAATAATCGAGGCCGAAAGCGGCGCTTGCACACGCCTGCAGGCATCATTACCACAAATGCAGCTTCCATTTCTGGAGACCGAGCGATGAAGGATGTGCTGAAGGAACTCGAGCGCCGCCGCGAGATCGCCCGCATGGGCGGCGGCCAGACCCGCATCGACGCCCAGCACAAGAAGGGCAAGCTGACGGCGCGCGAACGTATCGAGGTCTTTCTCGACGAAGGCTCGTTCGAGGAGTTCGACATGTATGTCGAGCATCGCTCGACCGATTTCGGCATGGAGAAGACCAAGATCGCAGGCGATGGCGTCGTCACCGGCTGGGGCACGGTCAATGGCCGTCCGGTCTATCTCTTCGCCAAGGACTTTACCGTCTTCGGCGGCTCGCTGTCGGAGGCGCATGCCGAAAAGGTCATCAAGGTGCAAGAGATGGCGTTGCGCAACCGCGCGCCGATCATCGGTCTCTACGATGCCGGAGGCGCCCGCATCCAGGAAGGCGTGGCGGCGCTTGGCGGCTATGCCGAGATCTTTCAGCGCAACGTGCTGGCCTCCGGCGTCATACCGCAGATTTCCGTGATCATGGGGCCGTGCGCCGGCGGCGACGTCTATTCGCCTGCGATGACCGACTTCATCTTCATGGTGCGCGACACCTCTTATATGTTCGTCACCGGGCCGGATGTGGTGAAGACCGTAACCAACGAGACGGTGACGGCCGAGAGCCTTGGCGGCGCGTCCGTCCACACGACCAAATCCTCGATCGCCGATGGCGCCTACGACAATGACGTCGAGGCGCTGTTGCAGATGCGCCGGCTGGTCGATCTGCTGCCGGCGTCCAACACGTCGGAGCTTCCGGAGGTCGAATGCTATCAATCGGTCACCGACCATGATCTGTCGCTCGACCGGCTGATCCCGGACAACGCCAACAAGCCCTATGATATCAAGGAGTTGATCCTCAAAGTTGCCGACGAAGGCGACTTCTTCGAGGTCCAGCAGAACTTCGCCAAGAACATCGTCACCGGGTTTGGCCGCGTCGAGGGCCGTACCGTCGGCTTCGTCGCCAACCAGCCGATGGTGCTGGCCGGCGTGCTCGATTCCGACGCAAGCCGCAAGGCGGCGCGCTTCGTGCGCTTCTGCGACTGTTTTTCCATTCCCATCGTCACCTTCGTCGACGTCCCCGGCTTCCTGCCCGGCACCGCGCAGGAATATGGCGGACTGATCAAGCACGGCGCCAAGCTCTTGTTTGCCTACGCCGAGGCAACCGTGCCGAAAATCACCGTCATCACCCGCAAAGCCTATGGCGGCGCCTATGACGTGATGGCCTCAAAACATCTGCGCGGCGATATGAACTATGCCTGGCCGACGGCGCAGATCGCGGTGATGGGGGCGAGAGGCGCGGTCGAGATCATCTACCGCAAGGATATTGGCGACGCCGAAAAGATCGCAGCTCACACAAAGGCTTACGAAGACCGCTTCCTGTCGCCCTTCGTCGCCGCCGAACGCGGCTATGTCGACGAGGTGATCATGCCGCATTCGACCCGCCGCCGCATTGCCCGGGCACTGCGCATGCTGCGCAACAAGGACATGCAGAATCCCTGGAAGAAGCACGATAACATTCCGTTGTAACATCCAATGACGCGACTGATCATCAGCGCCGGTCGGCGGTTTGGCAGGTTCACGGTCCTGTTTTTCGTTGTTCCCGCTCTCGTCATCTTCTGCGTCTGGATGTCCCTGCTCGACAACCATCCGATCTGGTTTATCGCCAGCGGCTTTGTCGCCATGCCGATCGCCACCACGGCCTTGGCATTTCTGTTCGGCACATTGTTTGCGGGCTTCCGACGCAGCAAGATCAAAGGCGTCAGTGAAGCAGAAGCGCCCGGCCTGTGGGCGCTGTGGCGGAGCGTCGCCGGACCGCGCCGTGCTGCGCGCACGGTTGTCATACTAGAGGGCAACCTGAACGCCAGCGTGCGCGAAGAGCGCACGCTTCTCGGCCTTCTCGGCAATCGGCTGTTTCTAACCATTGGCATCCCTCTCCTCGCAGTGACCGATGAAAGAGCGCTTGCCGCGATCCTTGCCCATGAGGACGCGCATGTGCGCAACAAGGATACCAATGGCAGCCTCAATCTCGCTGAGTTCGAAAACGGTTTCGGATTTGTCTTCGAGTATGCCGCGCCCGGAACCACGATCACAGGCAGCCTGCTCCACGCCGCTATCGGCTGGCTGTCGCAATCGTTCGAGCGGGAAGAAATCCGGCTTTCGCGCGAAGCGGAGATTAAGGCAGATCGACACGCGGCATCCTCCGGCGACGCCGAGCACGCCGCACGCGCGCTGTTGCTTCTTGCCACGGCAGACGTGCATTTCACGGAGACGGTCTATGACCCTTTGTAGCATGAATTGCGAGGTGCTTTGCGTCCGCCGCGACCGCCGCTCGAGCGCATGCTGGAAGCTGCCGGCCAGCTGCGAGAACCCATTTGCCTCGATGTTTGCGCCCGCAAGGCGTGGGCAAGCCCGGATGACGCAAAGTCCACCCATCCATCATGGGCTCAACGGCTGGCGGCGCTTGGCTACACGGAGCCGCCCGACCTGGACCCGATCGCCGTGACCGCGCTCTCGACGCTGCTGAACTCGAGCGTAGCACAGCGGCATATTGCGGAATTCGACACCAAATGGACTGCGCGGATGGAAGACTATCTGCAGCGCTGAACTGGTGGTCGCCCAACTCCCAGGCTCACTCCTCTTCCGCCGCCCCGAACCCCGCATCCCTGGGGGCGCTGGTCGCGCTCGCCCAAGGCGTTGCGTGATTGTCGATGCGCATCTGGAAGATGAAATACGTCGGAGAGCAATAACCAATGCCTTTCACCTTGACAGCACCCGGCGTGTCCGGCGGCAGCGACTGGCACATATAATCCTCGCGGCAGAAATGATCGGCCGAACATGCGGGACGGTTGCCGCGGTTGACCGCGCCGCCGAGGCACTGGTCGAAATTGTTGGTGGCGACGCAGGTGTCGAATTTCTTGCCGCCGACCATGCCGCAAATTTCCGATGGCATCGGCTTGCCCGTCTTGAAGGCGGCGAAGCTGCGGTCCTTGTCGTCGCAGCCGCGATAAGCGATGCCTGCCGGTACGCCGATTTTCGGTGGCCGGCAGGTGTAGGCGGTCCGCGAAAAGGTCGGCGCAAAAGCAGCGAACTGGCCGGTGATCTTGTAGCGGTCGTTGAACGGCTGAGACGGGTTGCTGGCGATCGACCCGGTCAGGCAGGGATGGCCCGAAAACATCTTTGGACTGTCCTTGGGCAACAGACATTGCGCCAGCGTGGTGCGCACGCCTGAGGCCGTCGCCAGCGGCGTGCAGACGGTGCCGCCACCGCATTGCCAAGTCGCGCCGAAGCGTTTTGCATCATCCGGCATCAGGCACGGCATCGCCATCTCGGCCGGGGCGTAGTCGACATCGCCGGCATCGGTCCATGTCGCCGGCGGCGCAAAGGACAGCGGCCGGTAGCGGTTCGGCTCCTTGCCTTCTTCGGTCGCGCGCAGCCATGCCTCACGTCGCGCAATCTCGGCATGGAGATGCGGCGAGATGCCGACCTCGATCCGGTTGAGAGGCGACGTCGTTTTGTCGTCGAGGCCGATGAAGTGAAAGCCGGCCGTCGAGCCCGCCTGGTGGCAGCCCTGGCAGGCGCCATTGTCCAGCCGCTCGACCAGCGCCTCCGGTGTCCGCACCAGTTTCAGCGCCGCATAGTCCAGGCCGGCGAAATCCACTGGCTGGAACAGCGGCGTGAACGGATGGTTGGCCTGTCTCGCGCTGCCGAAGGTCGACCACGAAATGATTTTCTTCGCCAGGAATTCGTCGGGGATTTCGTAGACGCCGAGATCGACCGCCGCGACATTGGCGATGACATAGTCGGCGAGCCTTTTCTTGAGTGCAGCATCGTCGGAGAGCCGCGCGACGTCTGGCGTATTCTCCAGCGGCTTCTCGCTGATGGCAGCGCCATCGATACCGAAGATCCGCATCAGATAGGCCGCCTGCCCGCCGAACTCGGTCTCCTGGCCCGAGGGAAAGCGCACCACCTGCGCGTTGAGTTCGAGCTGTTTGAACGTCAGTTCCTCCGGTGCCAGCGGCCCGCCGGCCAGCCAGCCGGCATCGACGTTTTCGTCGATCTGCGGTGTCCAGCGCCCGGCAACGCCGACGCAGCCGCCATCGGCATCCGGCGCCACGCTGTAGACGGCGTTGAAATTGAATGGCAGCCGCGATGCCAAAACCTTGCCGTTCTTGCGGAAACTGTAGGCCAGGCGATAGATGAAGCGCACCTCGCCACAGCTCTTGTCGCCTTGCAGCGCGGTGAAGTCACGCCGGTCCAGCCGGTTGACGACGCCGACCAGGCGGAAGCGCGCGGCCTCGGTCTTCAGCCAGCGCATATCCATGATGCGGCCGACATTGCCGTCGGTCACCTCGTAGAGCGTGCGCCCGCCGGCCTTTATCTCGGCCCGCAGCGTGGCAATATCGGCCGCCACCATGTCGACAACAGCACGATAGGCCGGCACCTCACTGTAGAGCGTCTTCAGATCGTCCGCGCCGTCGACGGCGAAAATGCCGGCGAAGCCAAACCCCTTGGCATCGAGGGCGGCGAGCACCGCCGGATCGTCGACGATGGTCACCGGCTGCTCAGCGCGCACGCCATGCGAGGCGAACAGCGCGATGATGGCTGCAATGGCGAGCGCGAAACGCTTCATCCGATCGGCACCTTCTGCCGTGCCTCGACAAGTTCACGCAGCACCGGCACCAGCGCCAGCGGCAGATCCTCGGCGATCAGACCCGGTCCGAAGCGGCTGCCGGCCTCGGCATGGATCCAGACCGCTGCGCAGGCGGCCTCGAATGCCTGCATGCCCTGCGCCAGCAGCGCGGCGACAATGCCCGCCAGCACGTCGCCGGAACCGGCGGTGGCGAGCCATGGTGCACCATTGGCGTTGATCACCGCGCGGCCGTCCGGCGCCGCGATGACGGTGTCGGCGCCCTTGTAGACCATGATGGCGTTGGCTCGTTCAGCGGCTGCGCGCGCCTTGGCGAGTTTCGACTGCTTCTTGTCCTTCGCGATGTCGGGAAAAAGTCTGGCGAATTCGCCTTCATGCGGCGTCAGCACCAATACCGGCGCCCACGGGAGCAGCGCGGCGTCGAACAGGGCCTGAGGCTGATGCGCCAATGACGTGATGGCGTCAGCATCCAAGACAATGGCAGGGCGCTGAATTCCGAATGAACTCGTCGACGTGCGGTTTAGGTCAGCGACCGTCGCGATCAATTGCAACGCGAAATCCCCCACTTTGGGTTTCGGCCCGAGCCCTGGTCCGAACACAAGTACTTCGGGGTGCCTCGCCGACAAAAATTCCTGCACTTCCTCCATCGAACCGGCCTCGCGCAGCATGATCGATGTCAGATGCGCGGCGTTTACCTGCATGGCATTTTCAGGCGAGAGCACGGTCACCGCCCCTGCCCCGGCTCTGGCTGCAGCCATCGCCGACAGCCGCGCCGCACCTGTCGCGCTCGGCCCGCCGGAAAAGACGCTGACGTGGCCGCGCTTATACTTATGTGTATCGACCGCCGTTTTCGGAAAACTGTATAGCCAGAAATCAGGCGTGTTCTCGAACGTCTTGATCTTGAACTCATCGACGATCGCATCCGGAATGCCGATATCGGCGATGATGATCTCGCCGCAGAGGCTGCGCCCCGGCATCAGCAGATGGCCGGGCTTTTTCCGCACGAACGTCACCGTCACGTCGGCCTTGAAATAAGCGTTGCTCAAGCCGGTCTCGCCCGACACACCAGAAGGCAGATCGATTGACACCACAGGCACGCGCTCCGCCGCGGCCAATCCTGAGACGGCAGAGGCATGCAGGGATATCTTCTTCGACAATCCCGCACCATAGAGCGCGTCCACGACGACTTCACCCGGTTCCGGGTAGCAGTGTCCGATGTGCTCGACCGGCAGATTGCAGGCCTCGGAAGCTCGCGCCGCATCACTCCCGGGCTTCTGCTTGCCTTCGGCCCAGAGCGCCACATTCACACCAGCCTCGGCCAGCAACCGCGCTACAACATAGCCGTCGCCACCATTATTGCCGGGGCCGCACAGCACGTGCACGCGGCTTGCTGCGGGATAGCGTGCCAGGACCACAGCAGCGACCGCTTCGCCGGCGCGCTGCATCAGGCCATAGCCGTCGAGCGGACCGGCCGCGATCGCCAGCCGGTCGGCCTCGCCCATCTCGGCCGGCGACAGGACTTCATTGCTCATGGATTGCCGATCCGCATTTCGTTCAAGGCCGACCCCTTTGTCCCTATCGAGCATTGTCCAGTTTCGGATTCGAAGCAAACGGCCAGGTGCTGCGTTGGCGTGCGGCCAATCCTTTCGCAGACTGGTGCCACGGATCCGCGCGGGCCTGCAAAATGCGCAATCTGCCTAATTATCGTGCAGACGCCCGAAGCGGCAATGTGTAGGCTTCGGGCAGCTTTGCCGCAGCCGAAGCAGAGGATGACGCGAATGTGCATCCCGGCGCGGCGCGGCATTGGAATTGCGCGAAACCGCTTCGCGTGGGCTGAAATTGGCACAGTTCGTGCTTGATGGAGGCGCAAGCGGGGCGCACAACCCGTTTTTTTGGCAGTGGAGGCCACTTTTTACATGAAAAAGATCGAAGCGATCATCAAGCCGTTCAAGCTAGACGAAGTGAAGGAAGCGCTTCAGGAGGCCGGTCTGCAAGGCATTACCGTGACCGAGGCCAAGGGCTTTGGCCGCCAGAAAGGCCATACCGAACTCTATCGCGGCGCCGAATATGTCGTCGACTTCCTGCCCAAGGTGAAGATCGAAGTCGTGCTGGGCGACGACGCCGTTGAAGGCGCCATCGAAGCCATCCGCAAGGCGGCGCAGACCGGCCGCATCGGCGACGGCAAGATCTTCGTCTCCAACATCGAGGAGGTCGTTCGCATCCGTACCGGCGAAACGGGGATGGACGCCGTCTGAGCTTTCTGATTTCAGATTAACGTCTCCTCGAAACGTCATCACACAGGGAAGAAACGACATGACGACAGCCAAAGACATCATGAAGCAGATCAAGGACAACGACGTGAAATTCGTCGACCTGCGCTTCACCGATCCGAAGGGCAAGCTGCAGCACGTGACGATGGATGTCATCGAGGTCGAGGAAGACATGTTCGCCGACGGCGTCATGTTCGACGGCTCCTCGATCGCCGGCTGGAAGGCGATCAACGAGTCCGACATGGTGCTGATGCCCGATGCGGACACCGTCCACATGGATCCGTTCTTCGCCCAGTCGACCATGGTCATCCTGTGCGACATTCTCGATCCGGTCTCCGGCGAATCCTACAACCGCGATCCGCGCGGCACCGCCAAGAAGGCCGAGGCCTACATGAAGGCCGAAGGCATCGGCGACACCATCTATGTCGGCCCCGAAGCCGAGTTCTTCGTCTTCGACGACGTCAAGTACAAGGCCGATCCCTACAACACCGGGTTCAAGCTGGACTCGACCGAACTGCCGTCCAACGACGACACCGACTACGAGACCGGCAATCTCGGCCACCGCCCGCGCGTCAAGGGCGGCTACTTCCCTGTGCCGCCGATCGACAGCGCGCAGGACATGCGCTCCGAAATGCTGACCGTGCTCGCCGAAATGGGCGTGCGCGTCGAAAAGCACCATCACGAGGTTGCCGCTGCCCAGCACGAGCTCGGCATCAAGTTCGACACGCTGGTCCGCAACGCCGACAAGATGCTGATCTACAAATATGTCGTGCACCAGGTCGCCAACGCCTATGGCAAGACGGCCACCTTCATGCCGAAGCCGATCTTCGGCGACAACGGCTCGGGCATGCATGTCCACCAGTCGATCTGGAAGAACGGCAAGCCGACCTTCGCCGGCAATGAATATGCCGGCCTGTCGGAGTCGTGCCTGTTCTACATCGGCGGCATCATCAAGCACGCCAAGGCGATCAACGCCTTCACCAACCCGCTGACCAACTCCTACAAGCGCCTTGTACCTGGCTATGAAGCCCCGGTGCTGCTCGCCTACTCCGCGCGCAACCGTTCGGCCTCGTGCCGCATTCCGTTCGGCTCGTCCCCGAAAGCCAAGCGCGTCGAGGTCCGCTTCCCCGATCCAGGCGCGAACCCCTACCTCGCTTTCGCCGCCATGCTCATGGCCGGCCTCGACGGCATCAAGAACAAGATCCACCCGGGACAGCCGATGGACAAGGATCTCTACGACCTGCCGCCGAAGGAACTGAAGAAGATCCCGACCGTCTGCGGTTCGCTGCGCGAAGCGCTGCAAAGCTTGGACAAGGACCGCGGCTTCCTGAAAGCCGGCGGCGTCTTCGACGACGACCAGATCGACTCTTACATCGAGCTCAAGATGGCCGAAGTGATGCGCTTCGAAATGACCCCGCATCCGGTCGAATACGACATGTACTATTCGGTCTGAACGATAAGCCTCAGCGACAAGGAAAAACCCCGGCGTCAGTTCAGACGCCGGGGTTTTTGTTTGACCAATAGCAGACCGTAGACGTGGTAGCAGCAGGCTACGGCGCAGGCTTACGAAGCCTGCGCCGCTATAGATGCTTAGGCGGCCGCCGAAACCTGGGCGCTGGTCGAAACCTCCGCGATGGTCTTCAGGATCTGCGAAGCGATCTGGTAGGGGTCGCCCTGCGAGTTCGGGCGGCGGTCTTCCAGGTAGCCCTTGTAGTCATTGTTGACGAAGGAATGCGGCACGCGGATCGAGGCGCCGCGGTCGGCGATGCCGTAGCTGAAGCGGTTCCACGGCGCGGTCTCATGCTTGCCGGTCAGGCGCTTGTCATTGTCCGGGCCGTAGACGGCGATGTGGTCCATCAGGTTCTTGTCGAATTGAGCCATCAGCGCTTCGAAATAGGCCTTGCCGCCGACTTCGCGCATATAGGCGGTCGAGAAGTTGGCGTGCATGCCCGAACCGTTCCAGTCGGTGTCGCCAAGCGGCTTGCAGTGATACTCGATGTCGATCTCGTATTTTTCGGTCAGGCGCTGCAAGAGATAACGGGCCATCCACATCTGGTCGGCGGCCTTCTTGGAGCCCTTGCCGAAAATCTGGAATTCCCACTGGCCCTTAGCCACTTCGGCGTTGATGCCTTCATGGTTGATGCCTGCTGCGAGGCAAAGGTCGAGATGCTCCTCGACGATCTGGCGCGCGATCGGGCCGACATTCGAATAGCCGACGCCGGTGTAGTACGGGCCCTGCGGCGCCGGATAGCCGCTCTCGGGGAAGCCGAGCGGACGGCCGTCCTTGTAGAAGAAATACTCCTGCTCGAAGCCGAACCAGGCGCCCTCGTCGTCGAGGATGGTGGCGCGCTTGTTGGACACATGCGGCGTCACGCCATCTGGCATCATCACTTCGCACATCACCAGCACGCCATTGCTGCGGGCCGGGTCCGGGAATACGGCGACCGGCTTCAGCACGCAGTCGGAGCTGTGGCCTTCGGCCTGCTGCGTCGAAGAACCGTCGAAGCCCCACAGCGGCAGCTGCTCGAGCGTCGGGAACTCGGCGAACTCCTTGATCTGGGTCTTGCCGCGAAGATTGGGGACCGGCGTGTAACCATCGAGCCAGATATACTCGAGCTTGTATTTCGTCATTCTAGAGCCTCTCGTTGCTTGATCACCGAACCTGGATGACGCCGGCGCGCCGAGCCATCCAGCAGCCCAGCTGCCGGTCGATAAAATGCAAACCGTGTGCCAGATCAGTTGGTCAGGGTGCGGCAAAAATGCCTTTCATCCCGCCGGTGATGGCAAGCCGCCTAAGCAATGCGCCCGGATCAATCAAAGGCAGAATTTGCTTAAATAACAGGCAAATGCCGATCTTTCTTTAGGCATCTTGCCTAAAAGGATTGCAGGACCTACCTTGATGGAAAGATGAATCGAAGAGCCTCTCCAGAAGAAAGGAGACCGACCATGGAAATCACCTCAGCCCGTCCGTCGGCCAAAATCCTGATGTTCCCGGTGGCAGCGCGTGCGGGTGCCTCAAATTTAGGCGTAAAGGCCAAGTTTGCGGCAGAGCTTGCTTCGCTGCGCGATCACCCGCTTCACCATGGCGAGGCCTGGTATCATGAGGCCGCCATTGCGGAGGCCGAACAGCCTCGCAAGAGCTAGGCGTCTTCCGCGCTGATAGATCGAACAGGCCCACAAATCAAAAACCCGGCGCGATCGCTCGCGCCGGGTTTTTTGTTTGATACAGGGCCGTCGGCTACTGCTTGGTATGCAGGTCGGTGCCGAGCGTATCCCTGACGAAGATCATGCCGATGATCAGCGTCACCGCCGCGATCACCACCGGATACCAAAGGCCATAGTAGATATCGCCCTTGTAGGCGCTGAACGCGAACACGATCGCGGGCAGCAGGCCGCCGAACCAACCATTGCCGATGTGATAGGGCAGTGACATGCCGCTGTAGCGGATGCGTGTCGGGAACATCTCGACCAGGATCGCCGCGATCGGCCCGTAGACCATGGTCACGTAGAGGACCAGGATGAACAGGATGCCGATGACCTTGGCCCAGTTGACCTGTGCGGGGTCGGCAAACATCGCGAACGCGCCCGCTGCCGGAACGCTGTAAACGGTCACCTCGGTGGCGCCCGCGGCCTCATCCTTGGTCAGCACCTTGTCCTTGATCGCCTGTTCGGTCGGGACTGCGGTCTTCTCGCCGGCGCGGATGGCCGCCGCATCGAGCTTCAGTTCAGGATTGGCCGCGACAAAGGCGTCGAGCTTCTGGTCGGCAACCTTGGCGGCAGCACGTTTCAGCGGATAGCCGCCACCCTGAAGCGCGAGGTTGATACCCTTCTTGAAGGCAGCGTCGCTGGCAGCCTTCTTGTCGCCCGCGGCCTTGGCATCATAAGACGCCACGGTTTCGCTGCCAATCATGACACTCGCCGGGGTCCCCGCCGCCGCCGTCGAGACGATGTCGTAAGGCACCGAGTTCTTGGCAAGGAAGTCGGTCGCGATATCGCACGAACTGACCGGCACGCGCGTGCCGGTCGGGTTGAACTGGAAGTTGCAGTCTCCCGGCGCCGCCGTCACCGTGGCGCGCGTGTTCTGCTGCGCGGTGGCGAGCGCCGGATTGGCGGCCCAGGTCAACGCCTTGAACAGCGGGAAAGTGGTGACGACCGCCAGCGCAAGGCCGGCCATGATGATCGGCTTGCGGCCGATCTTGTCGGACAGCCAGCCGAAGAAGACGAAGAAGCCCGTGCCGAGTGCCAGCGCAATGGCGATCATGATGTTGACCGACTGCGCGTCGACCTTGAGCACATTGGCCAGGAAGAACAGTGCATAGAACTGGCCATTGTACCATACCACGGCCTGACCGGCGGTGAGGCCGAACAGCGCCAGGATGGCGATCTTGGCGTTTTTCCACTGGCCGAAGGCTTCCGACAGCGGCGCCTTGGAACTCTTGCCCTCTTCCTTCATGCGCAGGAAGGTCGGCGATTCCGAAAGCGACAGCCGGATCCAGACCGAAATGCCGAGCAGGATAGCCGAGACCAGGAACGGAATGCGCCATCCCCAGGCGTTGAAGGCGTCCTTGCTTACGGAATTCTGCACCAGCAGGATGACAATCAGCGACAGGAAAAGGCCGAGCGTCGCCGTCGTCTGGATCCATGAGGTGTAGAAGCCGCGACGGTCGTCCGGCGCATGTTCCGCGACATAGGTCGCGGCGCCGCCGTACTCGCCGCCAAGCGCCAGGCCCTGCAGCATGCGAAGCGCGATCAACAGGATCGGCGCCAGAATGCCCAGTGTCTCTGAGCCCGGAAGCAGGCCGACAAGGAAAGTCGACAGACCCATGATCATGATGGTGACAAGGAATGTGTATTTGCGGCCGACGAGATCGCCGATGCGGCCGAACACCAGCGCGCCGAACGGGCGCACGATGAAGCCGGCAGCGAAGACCAGCAGCGTGAAGATGTAGCGGGTGCTTTCGGGAAACGAGTTGAAGAAGGTCAAGCCGATCGCGCCGGCCAACGCTCCGTAGAGATAGAAATCATACCATTCGAAAACCGCGCCCAGCGAGGAGGCGAAGATGACCTTCTTCTCCTCTCGTGTCATGCCGCGGCTGGCTCCGCCGGCGGTCGATGCCAATGCCATTGAACTGTCCTCCCGTGAATCGTCTGCCTTCGACGCTGGGCGTCATCGTCGGCGTTCCCTTTGAACGCGACTCAAACCAGCCATCAGCGTAAAAAATGACAGAAAGCGACCGCCGGAGGCAGACAGACCTTGGGTTTATGACTTTGGTATTAGGTGCAGTGCGGCAAAAGGCCGAGGATCAGGTCTTCAGCGCATCGAGCAGGCCGACGGCCGCCATCATGTCGCGCTTGCGGGCCGAGCGGCGTGCGACAGCCTCGGCATCCTGGCCCCAATGCTCGATCTGCCAGTCCTCGTCGACATGGCCGGCGGCCCAAGCCGCGTCGCCATCGAGCGCGCCGTAATCGACCGCCAGCGCCAGCAGCGCCGACCCGGTCAGCGAAGTCATGACATGGATTGCGGCCAGCCGCAGCGGCTCGGCACGCTGGGCAAGATGGGCGCCGAGCACTGCGATGCTCTCGCGCGGCTGTTCGACATGGATAATGCCCTCGGCGAGGTTGAACCGAGCCCCTAATGTCACCCTCGCCCAGTCGATCACCGGATCCCAATGCTGGTTCTGCCGCTCGACCAGCCCCTGCGGCGCGTCGGCGCGGTAGCAGGTCAGATCGGACGAGGCAAAGCGCAAGACGTCCTCCAGCACCGCCTGCGGGTCGCTGGCGACGCCGTCGATGGCGGTGTTGACCAGACGCAACACCGGCATCGTGACCGGGTCGATGGTCTCGCCCTGTGCAGCGAACTCATTGGCGACCAGGGCGGCGGCCTTCTCGGTCGGCAGCGCCAGCAGCGCCTTGCCCGGCGTGCGCACCGGCTTGCCGTCGAGATGGACGGCAAAACCGTCTTCCACAGCTGCGACCGACACGTCCTTGTAGAAGCGCTTCGGCAGGTGCGTCTTCATCTGGATCTGCGCGCGGCGCACCGGATCCGGATCGGACAGATGCTTTCCCGCTTCGAGGTCGTTGAGGATGTCACGCATGGTCGAACTTTCTATCCAGGTACCTGCTTGCGCGCCGGCCGGTTGACGATGATCAGGCCGACAGCGATCAGCCCAAGCGCCACAAAGATCCTGGTCGTCGGCGCCTCGCCCAGAATGATAGCGCCGCAGAGGACGCCGAACACCGGCGACAGGAAAGCGAAGCTCGACAGGGCCGATGCCGGATAGCGCCTGAGCAGCCAGAACCACAGCACATAGGTGAAGGCAACTATATAGAGCGACTGGAACAGCAGCGCCAATGCCGGCAAGGCACTGACCGCGCGGATCGGCGGGCCGGCGAAAGGCATCACCAGGACACCGACAATGGCCGCACCGGCCAGCTGATAAAGCAGCAATTTCTCGGCACTGGTCTCGACCAGTTTCGAACGCTTGATGACGATACTGGTCGCCGCCCACAGGATACCGGAGCCGAGGCTGAGCAGATCGCCCATCAAGGTCACGTCGGTGCCGCCGGCAATCCCGTCTGAAAACACCGCCACCAGGCCGCAGAAGGCGAGAACGAGCCCGCCAAGCTTGCGCGCGTTGATACGCTCACCGAGCAGGAAATGGCCGCCGATCAGGACCCAGAACGGCATGGTGTTGACCAGCAGCGTGTTGCGGGCAACGGTCGTGTATTCCAGCCCGATATAGAGGCACAGGAACTCGACGCCGAACAGCACGCCGACGATGATGCCGGCGACAAGCGACCCGTCGGCCTTAAACAGCCTGATGCCGCGCAGCCAGCACCAGCCGAGCACACAGAGCCCGCCGATGATCGAACGTGCGATCGAGACGAAAACCGGATCGAAGCCGGCAGAGGAGATCTTGGCGGCGACGTAGTTCAGCCCCCAGGAAAAGGTCAACCCGACCATGATGGAAGCAGCCGCCAGATCGACCGCATCGCGGCGATCCAATGCCGAGGCAACGACCAATGTCAGTCCTCCGCGCTGGCGTCGTCGAAGCCGATGAGGTTCCAGCTCTGGCGCATATGCGGCGGCATCGGCGCGGTGACGTCGATGATGCCCTTGTCCGGGTGCGGAATGACGATGCGGCGCGCATGCAGATGCAGGCGGTTTTGAATGCCGCCCGGAAAGTCCCAGTTGGTGTCGGCCTCGAAATATTTGGGGTCGCCAAGGATCGGGCAGCCGATATAGGCGGCATGAACGCGCAGCTGGTGGGTGCGGCCAGTGTACGGCTCCATTTCCAGCCAGGTCATCGTCTGAGCCGCCTGCTCGATGATGCGATAGTAGGACACGGCGTGGTCGGCGCCCTTTTCGCCATGGGCTGCCACGCGCACGCGGTCGCCGTCCTCGGTCGGCTCCTTGATCAGCCAGGTCGAGATCTTGTCCTCACGCTTGGGCGGGACGCCCTTGACCAGCGCCCAATAGGTCTTCTTGGTCTCGCGCGCCCGGAATGACTCGGAAAGCTTCATCGCCGCAAGCCTGGTGCGGGCAACCACCAACACGCCCGACGTGTCGCGGTCGAGCCGGTGCACCAGGCGCGGCTTCTCGCCCTTCTGGCTGCGCCAGGCCTCCAGCATGTCGTCGACATTGCGGGTGACGCCCGAGCCGCCTTGCACCGCCAGGCCCGCCGGCTTGTTGAAGACGAAGACTTTTGGATCTTCGTGGATCAGCATCTTGGCCAGCACATCGGCGTCGCCCTGGTTGCGGATCGAGTAACCCGTAAGCGCACTCTCGCCCTTCTTGTCGACCTCGAGCGGCGGCACACGCACCACCTGGCCGGGCTCGACACGGCTGTCGGCCTTGACCCGGCTGCCATCGACGCGGATCTGGCCCGAGCGCAGCAACTTCTGCAGATGGCCAAAGCCGAGGCCGGGGAAATGGGTCTTGAACCAGCGATCGAGCCGCATGCCCGCCTCGCCGGCCTCCACCGTGATCTGTTCTACGCCTGCCATGATTTTCGCTTTATCCGTTTCTAACGCGTGACCCCGAAAATCTACTCCGGCCTTCGGAAAGGATCATGCGCAAGATCAAAGTTTCTGCAGCGCGTCCAAAGGATGCGGCGTGCTCCAGGTCGGGGCAATAACACTATGAAACGGTTCTTGCGAGCCAAAGTCCCAGAAACAGGGCAATAATGGCGCCAACGACGCTGGCCAGCGCATATCCCAACGCCGGCAGCGTCGCTCCGCGCTCCCATAGGGTCGCGAAATCGAGCGAAAAGGCGGAGAAGGTGGTGAAGCCGCCAAGGACGCCGGTGGCGACGAACAGCCGGAGCTCATTGGAACCGCCGCGCCGCATCAGCGCGGCGACGAACAGCCCCATGGCAAAGGAGCCGACGATGTTGATCGCCATCGTCCCCCAGGGGTAGTTGGGGCCGACGAGGCGCAAGGCGCCGATGTTGGTCAGGTGGCGGATGCCGGCGCCGATGCCGCCGCCGACCACAACAAGAAGCAGATTGAACATGCCCGTTTACTGCCCGGCCAAGGCAGTGCGGTCAATCCCTTCAGGCCAACGCCTCAGGTCGTCTCGACCTTCTTTGCCTTGCTCGAGCCGATCATCTTCCAGTTCTTGTAGAACATGGAATTGATGCGCTCGACGGTTACCGAAACGATGGCCAGAAGTCCGGCGATGAAGCCGGGGAACGGCGACGGGCGGATGATGTCCATGAACACGCAGTAGCGGCGTCCGTCATACTCGTTGACCGAGCGGTGCAGCAGCGTGTCGTCGAAAATATAGAGCGGGTTGTCGTGCCAGTAATTCCTCGCGCCGTTGCATTCGACGAAAACCTCTGCCTTCACCGGCAAGAGATTGTAGAGGATGCGCAGGCTGAGCCGCAGCGGTCCGAAATGCCAGGAAGTCGATTCCTTGCCTCTGAAGACAGATACGGCAATGGTCTTGATGTATTTGAAATCCTTGTTGAATTCCGCGACATTGTCGATCCGGTGCTTGCCGTACCACTGATAGACATACATGCCGCGACGACCGGTGCCGAAATTGGCGTCGATATCGGCGATGATCTCGTCCTTGCGCGCCTTGAAGACGTCAAGAACCTCGTTGACCTCGCGCTGATAATCGGCGGGAAACTGCTCCAGCTTCCACACGCCCGGGTTCCTGTAGCAAACGAGGTCCACCAGCAGATTGAAGGGCGACAGCAGCCAGGTGAAGATGCCATTGCCGAGGAAATAGCCGCGCAACAGCGACAGATCCTTGTTGGCGTTGCGCAGCACATCGATCAGGCCGCAGACGATCCAGATCGTGGTCAGGATCGGAATGAAATAGAAGCCGAGCGCGAGCAGCGGGACAGCAATCACAGCCTGGCGAAGCGTCTTGCGAAGGGATTTTGTCATTTCTGTTCGCGCGGCGCGCTGTCCCCGTTCCGAATTATCGCCCGTCCTGGCAGCCTCCCGGCCGAGTCATGCGACGTGATAGGGCTTTTTGTCATGCGGTACAATCACACTGCTGTGACTGGCGGGGACAGAATTTCAGTTCATCGCGGGCAGGCCGAGTTCGTCACGTTTGTCCCGCGCACCTATTTTTCCCGCTCGCTGCGCAGCTTTGCCCAAT
Source organism: Mesorhizobium sp. M0772 (assembly GCF_040320135.1). Taxonomy (NCBI): domain Bacteria; kingdom Pseudomonadati; phylum Pseudomonadota; class Alphaproteobacteria; order Hyphomicrobiales; family Phyllobacteriaceae; genus Mesorhizobium; species Mesorhizobium sp. M0772. The sequence continues at coordinate 27,237 of NZ_JAMYPB010000049.1, forward strand.
AGTCCAGCCGTTTCTTGATATCGCGCTCGAAGCCGCGTTCGGGCGGATCGTAAAAGGTCTGCCGGCCCATCTTTTCGGGGAAATAGTCCTGGCCGGAAAAAGCATCGGGCTGGTCGTGATCGTAGCGGTAGCCGGCGCCGTAATCCTCCTCTTTCATCAGCTTGGTCGGCGCGTTGAGGATGTGCTTGGGCGGCAGCAGCGAACCGAACTCCTTCGCCGCCCGCGTGGCTGCCTTGAAGGCGGTATAGACGGCGTTGGATTTGGGCGCGGTGGCGAGATAGACGGTGGCCTCGGCGAAGGCCAGTTCGCCTTCGGGCGAGCCGAGATAGTCGTAGGCGTCCTTGGCGGCGTTGGCGATAACCAGCGCCTGCGGGTCGGCGAGCCCGATATCCTCCATCGCCATGCGCACCAGCCGGCGGCCGAGATAGAGTGGATCCTCGCCGGCGTCGAACATGCGGGCAAGATAATAAAGCGCCGCGTCCGGGTCGGACCCACGCACCGATTTGTGCAGCGCGGAGATCAGATTGTAGTGACCGTCCTGGCCCTTGTCATAGATCGGCGCGCGGCGCTGGACGATGCGCTGCAGCCCTTCGGGATCGAAAACCTCGCCGGGTTTGGCGGCGCGCCAGACTTCCTCGGCCAGCGTCAGCGAGGCCCGGCCGTCACCATCGCTCATGCGGATGAGCATCGCCCGCGCCTCTTCGTCGAGCGGCAGCGCCCTGCCCTCCGTCTCCTCCGCGCGCGTCATCAGCTTGGCGATGCTGTCCTCGCCCAGCGAGTGAAACACCAGTACCCGCGCGCGCGACAAAAGCGCGGCGTTCAGCTCGAAGGACGGATTTTCGGTCGTGGCGCCAACCAGCACGACGGTGCCGTCCTCCATGACCGGGAGAAACGAATCCTGCTGGGCGCGGTTGAAGCGATGGATCTCGTCGACGAACAGCAGCGTCTGGCGGCCATTGGTGCGACGCAGCTTTGCCGCCTCGAACACTTTCTTCAAATCGGCAACGCCGGAAAACACCGCTGAGATCTGCTCGAAGGCAAGGCTGGTCTCGCCGGCCAGCAGCCGCGCCACGGTGGTCTTGCCGGTGCCGGGTGGCCCCCAGAAAATCATCGAGCCGAGCGAACCGGAGTTGATGAGCCGCGTCAGTGCGCCGTCGGGGCCGGTCAGATGCTCCTGGCCGACGACCTCGCCAAGGTTTTTCGGGCGCAGCCGATCGGCCAAAGGCCGGCCGGGCGGCGCTCTTTCCGGTTCATCGACGCTGAACAGATCGGCCATCTAGGTCTTCTGGTTGGAGCACGATCCTCAGAAATGGGAAGATCGCCTCAGTAACGCAACACCTGGCGCAGTATCTGCCCGCCGCGCTCGACGGTAAAGCGCCACCAGCGTGTATCCTGCTGGGCAAGCTGCGCCAGTGTCGCCGCCGTATCGACCGTCGTGCCGTTCACCTCGCGCACGATGTCGCCCGGCTGGAAGCCGAAATCGGCGGCCGGCGAATCGCGGTTGATGTCGACCACGGTGACCCCCTTGAGGTCGGTGCGCAGGCCGAGCCGCTGGGCGAGCCTGGGCGACAGTTCCGCGACCTTGGCGCCGGAGAACGGGCTGCGGCCATGCAGGGTCACTTCCGACGCCTTGGCGCCTTCCGGCGCGCGCTCCAGTGCAATCTCCATCGTCGCCTGCTGGCCCTTGCTCAGGATGGCGAAGGTCGCCTTGGTGCCGATCGACAGGGTCGCCATGCGGTAATCCAGCGCCTCGATGCCTTCGACCGTCGTGCCATTGAGCTGCAGCACGACATCGCCGGGCTTCAGCCCTGCCTTGGCCGCCGGTCCGGCTTCCTCAACCGACGACACCAGCGCGCCGGTCGGCTTCTCCATGCCGAGCGATTCGGCGATCTGCGGTGTGACCGCTTCGAATTCGGCGCCTATATAGGGCCGCTCGAAGAAATCGAGCCCGGCCTTGGCCGCGTCGGCGAAGGCACGCACCATGTTGGCGGGGATGGCAAAGCCGATGCCGATCGAGCCGCCGCTGCGGCTGTAGATGGCGGTGTTGATGCCGACCAGCTGGCCGCCCATGTTGATCAGCGCGCCGCCGGAATTGCCGGGATTGATGGCGGCGTCGGTCTGGATGAAGTAGCCCGAATCCGAAACGCCGATATGGCTGCGGGCAAGCGCCGAAACGATGCCGCTGGTGGTGGTCTGGCCGACGCCGAACGGATTGCCGATGGCCAGCACCAGGTCGCCGACCTCGAGCGCGTCGGAATCGCCGATGGCGATCACCGGAAACGGCTTGTCGGAGGTGATCTTGAGCACGGCGAGGTCGAGCGTCTCGTCCTTGAGCATGACCTTCGAGGTGAATTCGCGCCCGTCGGCGGTCGCGACCTTGACCTCGTCGGCATCCTTGATCACGTGGAAATTGGTGACGACGACGCCGCTCGGGTCGACCAGCACGCCCGAGCCGAGCGAGGATTGCGCGCGCGGCTGCGCGCGGCCGAAAAATTCCTCGAAGAACGGATCGCCGTCAAAGGGCGACGTGACCTTGGCCGTCTGCGACGCATAGACATTGACCACGGCCGGCGCCGTCTGCTTGACCAGGGGCGCAAACGACAGCTGCACCTCTTCGCGGCCGAACGGCACGCGCTTGTCGGGACCGGAGGTGCCGTTCTCGCCCTCGACGCCATGCAAGAGGTCGGTCAGCACATCGGAGAGCCCCGGATCGGCTGGCTTGGCGGCGTCCTCGGCCAGGGCGTCTTTCACGGCCGGTGCCGCGGCAAAGGCGGCCAGCGCGCAAAGGGCAACAAGAAACAGCCGTTTGAAGTGCATTCCGAATCCTCCAGGTCGGGCGCCATTGTCCCGACGATTGTGCAAAATGAAAGGCTAAGCCCCTGAAATCTGATTATTCTGGCCCGCAAAGCAGCTATAGGTCGGCTTGAAACTGAAAACCTGCGTCGACCTTCATGAAAAAACAACTCCTGTCATTCCGTGACTTTTTGAAGACCGGCACTTTTGGGCCTGTTTTCCCTTCTCTGAAAATGATCGACATCGCCAGTATGCTAGGTCCGCCTGACGGCTGGATCACGGAACATGCAGAGACGATTCCGGTCTATTGGACTTTCGGAAAGCTCGAAATTTCCTTTGATGAAGAAGCACCTCATTGGATGAACTGGTTTCAGATCGAAGAAGCGGCTATCTCGAAGGTGATTTTGAGGTTCTCACCGATCGCCTTGTGCTCTCATTGGATGGGTTCAGTGGAGAGACGAAGCCTTCGGAATTCCTGGCTGCCGGCCTTTGGGCTCCAGAAGAGGCAGCGGTTTTCTACGCCGCCTTGAGCGACGATATCTTGCTGAACATCTGCGCGGGTCCCATTCAGATTCATTTCCGAGTTGATACAGACTTCATCGAAGATGGGGACGCCCAAAAATACCTGGCCAATTCCACCGTGTCGCAAGTGGTCAGCGATATCGATTCCCGCGCCACCCTCGACAGTATCTATTCCTATCCCCAACCGGCGTTCGAAGAGATCCCCGGCGCCTTCAATTGGAATCTGCTTAGCGGTCGCGACTACCTGACGCTTGCTCGCTAAACGTAAGGCTCGCTAAACGTAGGACGCTGGTAACAAAAAGGGGCCCGAAGGCCCCTTTGAATTCATCCAGAAACCCCCAGCCTTATGCGGCCGCGGTTTCCTCATTGGTGCCTTCAGCTTCGAGGCGAGCGCGGTCGCCGGCGCCCTTGGCGTCGGTGTCACGGTCGACGAACTCGATGACCGCCATGGCGGCATTGTCGCCGTGGCGGAAGCCCGCCTTCATGATGCGCAGATAGCCGCCATTGCGGGTGGCGTAGCGCGGCGCGATCGTGTCGAACAGACGCTTGACGACGCCTTCATTGCCGATCTGGGCAATCACCTGGCGGCGCGCATGGAGGTCGCCGCGCTTGCCGAGCGTCACCAGCTTCTCGACGATCGGACGCAGATCCTTCGCCTTCGGCAGGGTGGTGACGATCTGTTCGTGCTCGAGCAGCGACACGGCGAGGTTGGCGAACATCGACTTGCGATGGCTAATGCTTCGGGCGAAGCGGCGGCCTTTAAAACCGTGGCGCATGGCTCTTTTCCTTCTTCAGTTGTTCAAGAGGCCGTGGCCTCTGATGGTTTTCCGCATGACCGTCGGATCGAGCGGCTCACGCCGCCGATCCTTGGAAATTCATGCTCAATATTGGTCTTCGTAACGCTTGGCGAGGTCTTCGATGTTTTCCGGCGGCCAGTCCGGCACTTCCATGCCGAGGTGCAGGCCCATCGCCGCGAGCACTTCCTTGATCTCGTTCAGCGACTTGCGGCCGAAGTTCGGGGTGCGCAGCATCTCGGCTTCGGTCTTCTGGATGAGATCGCCGATGTAGACGATGTTGTCGTTCTTCAGGCAGTTGGCCGAACGCACCGAAAGCTCGAGTTCGTCGACCTTCTTGAGCAGCGCCGGGTTGAAGGCGAGCTCTGTGACGGCTTCGGTGGCGACTTCCTTCTGCGGCTCGTCGAAATTGACGAACAGGCCAAGCTGGTCCTGCAGGATGCGGGCAGCGAATGCCACCGCGTCCTCGCCCGAGATCGAACCGTCGGTCTCGATGGTCATGGTCAGCTTGTCATAGTCGAGAACCTGGCCCTCGCGGGTATTTTCGACCTTGTAGGAGACCTTCTTGACCGGCGAATACAGGCTGTCGACCGGGATCAGGCCGATCGGCGCGTCTTCGGCGCGGTTGCGGTCGGCCGGCACGTAACCCTTGCCGGTGTCGACGGTGAATTCCATGCGGATTTCAGCGCCCTCGTCCAGCGTGCAGATGACGTGGTCCGGGTTGAGGATCTCGACGTCGCCAACCGTCTGGATGTCGCCAGCCAGAACCGCACCCGGGCCCTGCTTGCGAACGACCATGCGCTTGGGACCATCGCCTTCCATGCGGATGGCGATTTCCTTGATGTTGAGGACGATGTCGGTCACGTCCTCACGCACGCCGGCAATCGACGAGAATTCATGCAGAACGCCGTCGATCTGCACGGCGGTGACAGCCGCACCGCGCAGCGAAGACAAAAGCACGCGGCGCAGCGCGTTGCCGAGCGTCAGGCCGAAGCCGCGCTCGAGCGGCTCGGCGACCAGCGTGGTCAGCGTCTTCTTCTTCGACGAGAACTCGATCTTGTTCGGCTTGATCAGTTCCTGCCAATTTTTCTGGATCATGATGCTTTCCTTCCGTTGACCCGCCACCATCCAATCGTGGCGGGCGACCTGGAGTGCCGTGGAGGAGCGCCTTGAGGCGCTCACGCGGCGTTCGGTAATGTCTTAGACGCGGCGCTTCTTGCGCGGGCGGCAGCCATTGTGCGGGATCGGCGTCACATCACGGATCGAGGTGATGGTGAAGCCGGCAGCCTGCAGGGCGCGAAGCGCCGATTCACGACCGGAGCCGGGTCCGCAGACCTCGACTTCGAGCATGCGCATGCCGTGTTCCTGGGCCTTCTTGGCGACGTCTTCGGCAGCCATCTGGGCGGCAAACGGGGTCGACTTGCGCGAACCCTTGAAGCCCTGGGCACCGGCCGACGACCAGGCAATGGAATTGCCCTGCGCGTCGGTGATGGTGATCATCGTGTTGTTGAAGGTCGAATTGACGTGGGCAACGCCCGACGAGATGTTCTTGCGTTCGCGACGGCGAACACGAGCGGCTTCCTTGGCCATGATAGTCCTTTCAGTTGATCTCTACACCGCCGTAATGCCAGCGGCTCCACCTTTGAAAGCGAGTAGTGAGCAGGGACCAGCGAATAGGGAACCCCTACTCGCTAATAGCCACTCGCTATCGCTCACTTACTTCTTCTTGCCGGCGATCGACTTGGCCGGGCCCTTGCGGGTGCGTGCATTGGTGTGCGTGCGCTGGCCGCGAACCGGCAGCGAACGGCGGTGACGCAGACCGCGGTAGCAGCCGAGGTCCATGAGACGCTTGATGTTCATCGACACTTCGCGGCGCAGGTCGCCTTCGACCTGGTAGTCGCGGTCGATGGTCTCGCGGATCTGCAGCACTTCCGCGTCGGTCAACTGGTTGACGCGGCGCTCGGCCGGGATGCCGACCTTGTCGACGATCTCCTGGGCGAACTTCTTGCCAATGCCGTGAATGTACTGAAGCGCAATGACGACGCGCTTGTTGGTCGGAATGTTGACGCCGGCTATACGAGCCATATTCTTCTTTCTCCATGTGGGACCGGCCGGCCTTCAAAACAAGGCATGCGCGGCGCTGTTCAAATTACCCCGCGTCCGGTGGAGGCCGGCCCTTGCGGGAGTTCCCTAGTTTCAATGCGGCTGCCTTGCCCTTGCGGACAAGCAAGCCTCATGCCTGATAGGAAGACGGGCCGCCATAACCCAGCGAACCGTTCCAGTCAAGCGCAATCTTTACTTTACCGTAACGGTCTCCCGCGTCACCGCCGCGAGCAGCGCTTCAATCTCCGCCGTCACGGTGTCGACAGGAGCCATGCCGTCGACACTCCTAAGCGAGCGTTTGGCGTAATAATAGCCGATCAGCGGCGCCGTCTTCTTGTAATATTCCCGCAGGCGCTCTTCGAACACCACCGGATTGTCGTCCTTGCGCACCGGCTGTCCGGCGGCCTTGGCGTCGTCGGCGCGCTTGACGATGCGGCCGACCAACGCTTTGTCGTCGACGACGAACTCGATCACGGCATCGAGGCCAATGCCGCGCTCGGCGAGCATCGATTCAACCGCATCAGCCTGCACCAGCGTGCGCGGATATCCGTCGAGGATGAAACCGTTGGTGCAATCGGGCTGGTCGATGCGCTCGGCCACGATCGCGTTGACAATGGCGTCGGAAACCAGCTCGCCGGCATCCATCACCGCCTTGGCGCGCTTGCCGACTTCAGTGCCGGCCTGTACGGCGGCCCGCAGCATGTCGCCCGTCGACAGCTGCGGTATGCCGTATTTTTCTACCAGTCTTTGTGCTTGCGTCCCCTTGCCCGCTCCTGGCGGCCCAAGCAATATCAATCTCATCTGGCCTTCTTCCCCCCGCGCAGCTTCGACTTCTTGATCAGGCCCTCATACTGGTGCGCGATCAGGTGACCCTGGATCTGCGCCACCGTATCGAGGGTTACACTGACCACGATCAGAAGCGATGTGCCACCGAGGTAGAATGGTACGCCAGTCGCCGAAATCAGGAACTCGGGCAGCAGGCACACCAGCACCAGATAGATGGCGCCGACGACGGTGATGCGCGTCAGGACATAGTCGATGTAATCGGCGGTGCGCTCACCCGGACGGTAGCCCGGAATGAAGCCGGAATGCTTCTTGAGCTGGTCGGCGGTGTCCTTCGGATTGAACACGATGGCCGTGTAGAAGAAGGCGAAGAACACGATCATTGCCGCATAGAACAGCATGTAGAGCGGCTGGCCGTGGCCGAGCGAGGCGAGCACGGTGCTTGCCCATGCCGGCAGGTTTGTCGTCTGCGAGAAGCCAGCGACCGTTGCCGGCAGCAAAAGCAGCGACGACGCGAAGATCGGCGGAATGACGCCCGACGTGTTGAGCTTCAGCGGCAGATGCGAGGTATCGCCCTGGAACATGCGGTTGCCGACCTGGCGCTTCGGATACTGGATCAGCAGGCGGCGCTGCGCGCGCTCGAAGAACACGATCAGCGCGATGACGATGATGGCCAGCACGATGATCGCGAGTATCAGCCCGGTCGATAGGGCGCCGGTGCGGCCGAGCTCCAGCGTGCCGGAGATGGCGCGCGGCAGGCCGGCGACGATGCCGGAAAAGATGATCAGCGAAATGCCGTTGCCGATGCCGCGGGCGGTGATCTGCTCGCCCAGCCACATCAGGAACATGGTGCCGCCAACCAGCGTGACGACGGTCGAGATGCGGAAGAACATGCCGGGATCGTTGACGATGCCGTTGCCGCCTTCCAGGCCCACTGAAATGCCGTAGGCCTGCACCAGCGCCAAGAGCACCGTGCCGTAGCGCGTGTACTGGTTGATGACCTTGCGGCCCTGCTCGCCTTCCTTTTTCAGCGCTTCCAGCGACGGAATGACCGAGGTCATCAGCTGCATGATGATGGAGGCTGAGATGTAAGGCATGATGCCGAGCGCGAAGATCGCCATGCGCTGCACGGCGCCGCCGGCGAACATATTGAACATGCCGAGCACGCCCTTGGCCTGCGAAGAGAAGGCCTGCGCGAATGCATCCGGATTGATGCCGGGCAGCGGGATATAGGTGCCGAGGCGATAGACGAGCAGCGCGCCGACGGTGAACCAGATTCGCTTCTTCAGGTCCTCCGCCTTGGCGAAAGCCGCAAAGTTCAGATTCGAGGCTAGTTGTTCAGCAGCCGAAGCCATGCCTGATTCTCCGCTAGAGCATGATGCCGAAAAGTGTGAAGCGGTTTTCGGACAACGTCATGCGCTACTTCTTTGATTTGTATGTCACGCTCGATGCCCGCAGCTCAGGCGGCGCGTGGCACCGAAGCTCACGAGATAAGCTCCGGGCTCTAAACATGCAAGCGGCCGCGTTGACGCGGCCGCCTAATTGATTGGATCAAAGCGCAATCGTGAACAAAAACGGATACCGTTCCTGCCGGCCGCGCTTCAAATTGCCGTTACTCCGCTGCCGCTTCCGGCAGCTTGACCGAACCGCCGGCCTTTTCGATCTTCTCGATCGCGGCCTTGGAGGCGCCGGCGACGTCGAAGGCAAGCTTTGCCTTGAGCTCGCCGTCCGAGAGGATGCGCACGCCGTCCTTGACGCGGCGGATGACGCCGGCGGCAACGAGTGCCTCGGCCGTCACGGTCGCCTTGGCGTCGAGCTTCTTGGCATCGAGCGCCGTCTGGATACGAGCCAGCGACACGACGACAAAGCTCTTGGCGAAGATGTTATTGAAGCCACGCTTCGGCAGGCGCCGATAGAGCGGCATCTGGCCGCCCTCGAAGCCGTTGATGGCAACGCCGGAGCGCGCCTTCTGGCCCTTGACGCCGCGACCGCCGGTCTTGCCCGAGCCGGAGCCGATGCCACGGCCGAGACGCTTCTTGGAGTGCGTCGCGCCGTCCTTGTCACGCAGATCGTTGAGTTTCATCTGGGTTCTCCTGCGCTTTTGCTCAGCCCTCGTCCACGACGCGGACGAGATGCTGGACGGCAGCGATCATGCCGCGCACCGAGGGAGTGTCCTCCAGCGTGCGCTGCTTGTGCATCTTGTTGAGGCCGAGGCCGACCAGCGTTGCGCGCTGTTCCTTCGGGCGGCGGATCGGCGAACCGATCTGCTCAACGGTGATGGTCTTGGTTGCTTTCTTGGCCATGGTCAAAATCCCTGGTCAGATCGACTATTCTTCAGCCGCAACGGCGGTGCCGCGGCGGGCCTGAAGGGTCGAATACTTGATGCCGCGCGCAGCAGCCACATCCTTGGGATGCATCTGGCTCTTCAGCGCGTCGAACGTGGCGCGAACCATGTTGTAGGGGTTCGACGAACCCATCGACTTGGCGACCACGTCATGCATGCCGAGCGTCTCGAAGACAGCGCGCATCGGGCCGCCGGCGATGATGCCGGTACCCTGCTTGGCAGCGCGCAGCAGCACGCGTCCGGCACCCCAGCGTCCTTCGACGTCGTGGTGCAGCGTGCGGCCAGAGCGCAGCGGCACGAAAATCATGTCGCGCTTGGCCGACTCGGTTGCCTTGCGGATCGCTTCCGGCACTTCGCGCGCCTTGCCGTGACCGAAGCCGACGCGGCCCTTCTGGTCGCCGACGACGACGAGTGCTGCAAAACCGAAGCGACGGCCGCCCTTGACGACCTTGGCGACACGATTGATGTGGACGAGCTTGTCCACCATGCCGTCATCGCGTTCTTCACGATCGCGGCCGCGGCCGCCATCCCTACGTTCCTGTGCCATATCCTGTTCCTTGTTTTTTTCCGGAAGCACGGTTGCTGATAAGATCCGGTGCGCCTCTTTGGGTCACCGGGGGCGAACTATTTTTCCTTGCATGATCTTGTCCGAAAAGTCTGCAACTTTTTGCTGCGCTGACCTTCGGTTCGGGATCAGGCAATTAGAAGCTCAGACCGCCTTCACGGGCAGCCTCGGCCAGCGCCTTGACGCGGCCGTGATAGATGTAGGCGCCGCGGTCGAAGACGACTTCCTTGACGCCGGCCTTCGAAGCGCGCTCGGCGATCAGCTTGCCAACAGCGGCTGCTGCCTCGGTGTCGGCGCCGGTCTTGAGCGAACCCTTGAGGTCCTTCTCGAGTGTCGATGCAGCCGCGATGGTATGGCCCTTGGCGTCGTCGATGACCTGCACGTAGATGTTCTTCGACGTGCGGTGAACCGAGAGACGCGGACGTTCGCCGGCGACCTTCTTGATCTGGCGGCGGACGCGCTGCGCGCGGCGCTGGATGGATTCCTTGGTAGCCATGATAGTCTTCCTTGCCTTCAAAAAACGGGGGCCGCCATGTGCGGTAGGCGAAAGCGCCACCCGCGACCGCTCCCCGCGGCGTTAAACTTCTTTGGCTTGGCCTTTTCCGAAAAGTCTGCAACTTTTCGGGGCCAAGCCTACTACTTCTTCTTGCCTTCCTTGCGGACGATCTTCTCGCCGGCATAGCGGACACCCTTGCCCTTGTAGGGCTCGGGACCGCGATACTCGCGGATCTCGGCTGCAACCTGGCCGACCTGCTGCTTGTCGATGCCGGTCACGGTGATTTCCGTCGGCTTCGGCACAGTGATCGTGATGCCGGCCGGCGTCTCGTAAACGACGTCGTGGCTGAAGCCAAGCGCGAGCTGCAGGTTCTTGCCCTGAAGTGCCGCGCGATAGCCGACGCCGGTGATCTCGAGCTTCTTCTCGAAACCGTCCTTGACGCCCTGCAGGATGTTGACGATCTGCGTGCGCGACATGCCCCACTTGGAGCGGGCAGTCTTGGTCTGGTCGCGCGGCTGGACAGCGATTTCGCTGCCTTCCATCTTGACCAGCACTTCGTCGTTCACCACGAACTTCAGCTCGCCCTTGGGGCCCTTCGCCGTCACGGTCTGGCCGTTGACGGTCGCGGTCACGCCCTGCGGCAGCGAAACGGGTTTCTTTCCAATACGAGACATTTGGTTGTCCTCGTCACTTCTCTTGTTTCAGGTCTGCCGAATTAGAAAATCTGGCAGAGGATTTCGCCGCCGACATTCTGTTCGCGTGCTTCGTGATCGGCCATCACGCCCTTCGGCGTCGAAAGGATGGCGATGCCGAGGCCGTTGGCGACGTGCGGGATCGACTTGGCCGAAACGTAAACGCGGCGGCCAGGCTTCGAGACGCGGGCGATTTCGCGCACGACCGGAGCACCGTCGAAATACTTCAGCTCGATTTCGATTTCGGACTTGCCGTTGTCGAAGTCGGTCTGGCTGTAGTCGCGGATATAGCCTTCAGCCTTCAGCACGTCGAGGACGCGGGTACGCAGGCGCGAGGCCGGCGTCGAAACGCTCGACTTCTTGCGGCCATACGCGTTGCGGATGCGGGTCAGCATATCGCCGAGAGGATCGCTCAATGACATGTTATGTCCTCCTTACCAGCTCGACTTGACCAGGCCCGGGATCTGGCCGTTATTGCCGAGATCACGAAGCGCGATGCGCGATACTTTGAGCTTGCGATAATAGGCGCGCGGACGGCCGGTAACTTCGCAGCGGTTGCGGATGCGGATCTTGGCCGAGTTGCGCGGCAGGGCAGCAAGCTTCAGCTGAGCGCGGAAACGCTCTTCCATCGGCTTGGACTGGTCCATGATGATCGCCTTGAGCGCTGCGCGCTTGGGACCGTACTGGTCGGCAAGCTTGCGGCGCCTGTTGTTCTTCTCGACTGAGCTGGTCTTTGCCATTTCAGATTTTTCCTTTTCTCGCTGCCGTTACTGGCGGAAGGGGAAGTTGAAGGCCTTGAGCAACGCCCTGGCTTCGTCGTCCGTCTTCGCAGTCGTACAAACGATGACGTCCATGCCCCAGATCTGATCAACCTTGTCGTAGTTGATCTCCGGGAACACGATGTGTTCCTTGATGCCCATGGCGTAGTTGCCACGGCCATCGAAGCTCTTCGGATTCAGTCCGCGAAAGTCGCGGACGCGCGGCAGTGCGATGTTCACGAGACGGTCGAGGAACTCGTACATGCGTTCCTTGCGCAGCGTGACCTTGGCGCCGATCGGCATCTTCTCGCGGACCTTGAAGCCGGCGATCGAATTACGGGCGCGGGTGACGACGGCCTTCTGGCCGGCGATCATCGCCAGGTCTTCGGCCGCGATCGAAGGCTTCTTCGAATCCGCGGTCGCTTCGCCGACGCCCATGTTCAGCACGATCTTGTCGATGCGCGGAACCTGCATCTCGTTCTCGTAACCGAACTGCTCCTGCAGCGCCTTGCGGATGGTCTCGTTGTAGACCTGCTTGAGGCGCGGCGTGTTCTGGGCCTTGGACTGTTTGCTTTCAGCCTTGGGCTTCGTGGTTTGAGCCTTAGCCATTGATGACTTCTCCCGAGCGCTTGGCGACGCGCACCTTCTTGCCGTCCTTCTGGAAGATGAAGCCGACGCGGGTCGGCTTGCCATCCTTGGGGTCGGCCAGCGCGATGTTCGACAGCTGGATCGGCGCTTCCTTGGTGATGATCCCGCCCTCTTGGGACTGGGACTGCTTCTGGTGACGACGGATCATGTTGACGCCGCGCACCAGCGCGGTGTCTTCCTTCGGCTGAACCGAAAGGACTTCGCCCGAACGGCCCTTGTCCTTGCCGGCCAGCACGACGACCTTGTCGCCTTTTCTAATCTTTTGCATTGGTCCGGCTCCTTACAGCACTTCAGGCGCGAGCGAGATGATCTTCATGTGGTTCTTGGCGCGGAGTTCGCGCGGAACCGGTCCGAAGATACGCGTGCCGATCGGCTCTTTCTTGTTGTCGACGAGAACGGCCGCGTTCTTGTCGAAACGGATCACGCTGCCGTCCGGGCGGCGGATGTCCTTGGCCGTGCGAACCACGACCGCCTTCATCACATCGCCCTTCTTAACGCGGCCGCGCGGAATGGCTTCCTTGATCGACACCACGATGATGTCGCCTACGGAAGCGTATTTCCGCTTCGAGCCGCCCAGCACCTTGATGCACATGACACGACGGGCGCCGGAATTATCCGCGACGTCGAGGTTTGTTTGCATCTGAATCATGACTGGCCGCCTTCTTCTCTTCTAACGGGACGGGCTCAAAGCCCCTCCCCGGTCTGTCCAAAATTCGGTTTGTTACGCCTGGTCCGAAGACACGACGATCCAGCGCTTGTCCTTGGAAATCGGCTTCGATTCCTGGATGAACACCTGATCGCCGACCTTGTGGGCGTTGTTCTCGTCGTGCGCCTTGTACTTCTTGGTCATGCGCACGGTCTTCTTCATCACGGGATGCGTGAAGCGCCGTTCGACCTTGACGACTACCGTCTTCTCGTTCTTGTCGCTGACGACAGTGCCCTGCAGAATGCGCTTTGGCATGATTTTCGTCCTTAAGCCTTCTTGGCCGCGGACTTTTCCGCAGCGATGGTCTTGATACGCGCAATGTCCTTGCGAACCTGCCGCACGCGCGCGGTCTTCTCGAGCTGGCCGGTGGCCTTCTGGAAGCGCAGGTTGAACTGCTCCTTCTTCAGGCTGGCCAGATCGTCGGTCAGCTGGTCCTGGGTCTTGGTCCGGATGTCTTCGGCTTTCATGATCAGCCCGTCCTTATTCTGCGATGCGCTGTACGAAGCGCGTCCTGACCGAGAGCTTGGCCGCGCCGAGACGCAGCGCCTCACGGGCGGTTTCTTCGTTGACGCCGTCGATCTCGAACATGATGCGGCCCGGCTTTACGCGCGCCGCCCAGTAATCGACAGCGCCCTTGCCCTTGCCCATGCGCACTTCAGTCGGCTTCGACGTCACCGGCACATCAGGGAAAATACGGATCCACACGCGGCCGGCACGCTTCATCTCACGAGTGATCGCGCGGCGGGCCGCTTCGATCTCACGCGCGGTGACGCGGTTCGGCTCAAGCGCCTTCAGCCCGAAACCACCGAAATCCAGGTTGGTGCCGCCCTTTGCGGTACCATGGATACGGCCCTTGAACTGCTTGCGGAACTTTGTGCGCTTTGGCTGCAGCATCGTTCTAACTCCAAATTCCTAAATAATCAGGCGTTTTCGCGACGACGACCGCGTTCGCGATCACCACCACCGCCATGCGCAGCATCACCCTCGGTCGCGCGACGCTCCGAAGCCATCGGATCGTGCTCGAGGATTTCGCCCTTGAACACCCAGACCTTGACGCCGCAGATGCCGTAAGCCGTGTGCGCCTCGGCCGTGCCATAGTCGACATCGGCGCGCAGCGTATGCAGCGGCACGCGGCCCTCGCGGTACCATTCCATGCGCGCAATCTCGGCGCCGCCGAGACGGCCGGCGCAGTTGATGCGGATGCCTTCGGCGCCCAGGCGCATGGCCGACTGAACGGCGCGCTTCATGGCGCGGCGGAACGCGATACGACGCTCGAGCTGCTGGGCGATCGACTGGGCGACCAGGGTCGCGTCGATTTCCGGCTTGCGCACTTCAACGATGTTCAAGTGCGTCTCGGACTTCGTCATCTCCATCAGCTTCTTGCGAAGCTTCTCGATGTCGGCGCCCTTCTTGCCGATGATCAGGCCCGGGCGCGCCGCATGGATGGTGACGCGGCACTTCTTGTGCGGGCGCTCGATCACGACCTTCGAAATCGCAGCCTGCTTGAGTTCCTTTTCAAGATATTTGCGGATCTTGATGTCCTCATGCAGCAGCTTGCCGTACTCGCCGGTGTTCGCGAACCAGCGCGAATCCCAGGTGCGGTTGATGCCGAGGCGCAGACCGATCGGATTGACTTTCTGGCCCATTATGCGGCCTCCCCTTTTTCTTCGACTTCACGAACGACGATCGTGAGGTGCGAGAACGGCTTTTCGATACGGCTGGCGCGACCGCGGCCACGAGCATGGAACCGCTTCATGACGATCGACTTGCCGACATAGGCTTCCGCCACGATCAGCGCATCGACGTCGAGGTCGTGGTTGTTTTCCGCGTTGGCGATCGCCGATTCCAGCGTCTTCTTGACCGTGCCGGAAATCCGCTTGGCCGAGAATTCGAGATCGGAAAGCGCTGTCGCGACCTTCTTGCCGCGGATCAGCGCGGCAACCAGGTTCAGCTTCTGCGGGCTGATACGGATCGTGCGCAGAACGGCGCGCGCTTCGTTGTCAGCAAGCCTGCGCGGAGCTTTGGCCTTGCCCATGATTATTTCCTCTTCGCCTTCTTATCCGCGCCGTGACCGTAATAGGTCCGGGTCGGAGCGAATTCACCGAACTTGTGACCGACCATGTCCTCGTTCACCGAGACGGGAACATGCTTCTGGCCGTTGTAGACACCGAAGGTGAAGCCGACGAACTGCGGCAGGATGGTGGAGCGACGGCTCCACATCTTGATCACCTCATTGCGACCACCTTCACGAACCTTGTCCACCTTCTTGAGAAGGTAGCCGTCGATGAAGGGGCCTTTCCAAATAGAACGAGTCACTTGGCGTTACCTCTTCTTAGCTCTTGCGCTGATGGCGCGAGCGCAGGATGAACTTGTCGGTCGCCTTGTTGGACCGCGTCTTCTTGCCCTTGGTCGGCTTGCCCCACGGGCTGACCGGATGACGGCCACCGGAGGTGCGGCCTTCACCACCGCCATGCGGATGGTCGACCGGGTTCATGGTCACGCCGCGATTGTGCGGGCGCTTGCCGCGCCAGACCGTGCGGCCGGCCTTGCCGTCGTTGATGTTGCCGTGGTCGGGGTTCGACACGGCGCCGACGGTGGCCATGCAGGAGCCGTGAACGACCCGCTGCTCGCCCGAGTTGAGGCGCAGGATCGCCATGCCCTGGTCGCGACCGACCAGCTGTCCGTAGCCACCTGCCGAGCGGGCAACCTGGGCGCCCTTGCCCGGCTTCAGCTCGATGTTATGGACGATCGTGCCGACCGGCATCGAGGCCAGCGGCATCGCATTGCCTGGCTTCACGTCGACCGATTCACCGGCCACGATCTTGTCGCCGGCGGCAAGGCGCTGCGGAGCGATGATGTAGGACAGCTCGCCATCGTCATACTTGATCAGCGCGATGAAGGCGGTGCGGTTCGGATCGTATTCAATGCGCTCGACCGTGCCGACGACGTCGAACTTGCGGCGCTTGAAGTCGATGATGCGGTACGAACGCTTGTGACCGCCGCCGATGAAGCGGGCCGTGATGCGGCCGTGATTGTTGCGGCCGCCCGACTTGGTCAGGCCTTCGGTCAGGCCCTTGACGGGCTTGCCCTTGTAGAGGCCCGAGCGGTCGACGATGACCAGCTGGCGGGTGCTCGGCGTTACCGGGTTGAATTTTTTAAGTGCCATGTTTGTTGTCCTCGCGGCCTAGCTCAGAGACCCGTCGCGACGTCGATCGACTGGCCGTCGGCCAGTGTCACAATCGCCTTCTTGACGTCGCTCTGGCGGCCGATCGTGCCGCGGAAGCGCTTGATCTTGCCCTTGCGGACAAGCGTGTTCACGGCCGTAACCTTGACGCCAAACAGCGCTTCGACAGCGGCCTTGATTTCCGGCTTCGACGCCTTCTTGGCGACGTTGAAAACAACCTGGTTGTTCTCGGAAGCCATGGTCGACTTTTCGGTGATCGCCGGCGAGACGATCACGTCGTAATGACGGAGGTCGGTCATTTAAAGCGCTCCTCGAGAGCCTCGACGGCGGCCTTCGAAAGGACCAGCGTGCCGCGGCGCAGAATGTCGTAGACGTTGATGCCCTGGATGGGCAGCACGTCGATGTTCGGGATGTTGGTCGCCGCCAGCTTGAAGTTCTGGTCAAGCTCGGCACCGCCGATCACCAAGGCGTTGGTCAGGCCCAGCGTCGCGAAATTCGCGATCAGCGCCTTCGTCTTGGCCTCGGTCAGCTTCAGCTCGTCGATGATGATGATCGACGCGCTCTTGGCCTTGGCCGAGAGAGCATGCCGCAAGCCCAGAGCGCGCACCTTCTTCGGCAGATCGTGCTCGTGGCTGCGAACGACCGGGCCGTGGGCCTTGCCGCCGCCGCGGAACTGCGGAGCGCGTGCCGAATGGTGACGGGCGCGGCCCGTACCCTTCTGCTTGTACATCTTGGCGCCGGTGCGCGCGATTTCGGCGCGGCCCTTGGCCTTGTGCGTGCCCTGCTGGCGCTTGGCCAGCTGCCAGCGCACGACGCGCTGCAGGATGTCCTCGCGCGGATCAAGGCCGAAAATCTCCTCGGAGAGTTTCACCTTGCCGGCGTCCTTGCCGCCAAGCGTTGTGATCTTGAGATCCATTATTCTGCTCCCTCTGCGGCCGGAGCCTCGTTCTTGGCGCCATTCTCGGCGGCAACGGCGCGGATCGCGGCAGGCTTCGGCGCATTGGCCGGCAGTGCCACCTTGGCCGCATCGCGGACCAGGATCCAGGCGCCCTTCGATCCGGGAACCGCACCGCGGATCAGGATCAGGCCGCGATCGGCGTCGGTCGAAACGATCTCGACATTCTGTGTGGTAACGCGGGTGTCGCCCATGTGGCCAGCCATATGCTTGCCCTTGAACACTTTGCCCGGGTCCTGACGCTGGCCGGTCGAACCGTGCGTACGGTGCGAAACCGAGTTGCCGTGCGTCGCGCGGCCACCACCCATGTGGTGGCGCTTGATGACGCCCTGGAAACCCTTGCCGATTGTCGTCCCCGTCACATCGACCTTCTGGCCGGCGACGAAGTGCTCGACGGTGATCTCGGCGCCGACATCGATCATGTTGTCAGCGGAGACGCGGAACTCGGCGACCTTCGCCTTCGGCTCGACGGAAGCGGTCGCGAAATGGCCGCGCATCGCCTTCGACGTGTTCTTCACCTTGGCAAGGCCAACGCCGAGCTGGACGGCGGTATAGCCGTTCTTCTCCTGCGTGCGCTGAGCCACGACCTGGCAGTTCTCCATCTGAAGAACGGTGACGGGAACATGTTCCCCGGCATCATTATAGATGCGGGTCATTCCCACCTTCTTTGCAATCACACCTGAACGCATCGGTTCAATTCCTTTAGAGTTCCGGGCCAGGGGCACCGCCCCTTACCGCGCTCTCATTCCCTTAGAGCTTGATCTCGACGTCGACACCGGCGGCCAGATCGAGCTTCATCAAAGCATCGACCGTCTGCGGGGTCGGATCGACGATGTCGAGCAGACGCTTGTGCGTGCGCATCTCGAACTGCTCGCGGCTCTTCTTGTCGACGTGAGGCGACCGGTTGACCGTGAACTTTTCGATCCGCGTCGGCAGCGGAATGGGGCCGCGGACGTTTGCTCCGGTGCGCTTGGCCGTCGACACGATTTCTTTCGTCGAGGCGTCGAGCACGCGGTGATCAAACGCCTTCAGGCGGATGCGGATATTCTGTCCGTTCATGCGTCACTTCCTTGTTCTGGCGCGGCGCGGGCAAATCCTGCGCCCGCGACAGATCGGTTTAAGTCCAAATTACTCTTTGATGGTGACGACGATGCCGGCACCGACGGTGCGGCCGCCTTCACGGATGGCGAAGCGCAGCTTCTCTTCCATGGCGATCGGCACGATCAGCTCGACATCGACCGTGATGTTGTCGCCGGGCATAACCATTTCCGTGCCTTCCGGCAGCGACACGATGCCGGTCACGTCGGTCGTGCGGAAGTAGAACTGCGGACGGTAGTTGGTGAAGAACGGCGTGTGACGGCCACCTTCGTCCTTGGTCAGGATGTAGGCTTCGGCCACGAACTTCTTGTGCGGCTTCACCGTACCGGGCTTGGCCAGAACCTGGCCGCGCTCGACGCCTTCACGATCAACGCCGCGCAGCAGCGCGCCGATGTTGTCGCCGGCCTGGCCCTGATCGAGCAGCTTGCGGAACATCTCGACGCCCGTGCAGGTCGTCTTGGTCGTCGGACGGATGCCGATGATTTCCAGTTCCTCGCCGACCTTGACGATGCCGCGCTCGACGCGGCCGGTGACGACCGTGCCACGGCCCGAGATCGAGAACACGTCTTCGATCGGCATCAGGAACGGCTTGTCCAGCGGACGAACCGGCGTCGGGATATAGGCATCGACCGCAGCCATCA
>NZ_JAMYPB010000050.1:0-45960 GCF_040320135.1 Mesorhizobium sp. M0772
TTTTTTAAACCCCACCCCCACCGGTAGACCCCCGCGCGGGGCCCCGCCTTTGGGGGGCGCGGCGCCCCCAACCCGCGGCGTGGCGTTTGGGGCGCCCCACGGCGATGCCTTGGGAGGCGAAGGCTTCGTTGAGTTCGATGACATCGAATTGGTGCGGTGTCAGGCCGAGGCGAGCGCAGAGCTTTTGTGTCGCCGGAGCAGGGCCGATGCCCATGATGCGCGGCGCCACGCCGGCGGCAGCGCCGCCGAGGATGCGGGCGATCGGCGTCAGGCCGTGTTTTTTCACAGCCGCTTCGGAGGCGATGATCAGCGCCGCCGCGCCATCGTTGACGCCCGATGCGTTGCCGGCGGTGACCGTGCCGTCTTGCCGGAACGGCGTCGGCAATTTGGCCAGCGACTCGACCGTGGTGCCGGCGCGGGGATGCTCATCCTTCGATACGATAGTCGCATCGCCCTTTTTCTGCGGGACCGTCACCGGGGTAATCTCCTTCGCCAGCCGGCCATTGGCCTGTGCCGCGACGGCCTTGTCCTGGCTGCGCACGGCAAAGGCGTCCTGGTCGGCGCGCGACACTGAAAAATCCTCGGCGACGTTCTCGCCGGTCTCCGGCATGGAATCGACGCCATATTGTTTCTTCATCAGCGGGTTGATGAAACGCCAGCCGATGGTGGTGTCATGGATCTCGGCATGGCGTGAAAAGGCGGTCTCGGCCTTGGGCATGACGAAGGGCGCGCGGCTCATCGATTCGACGCCGCCGGCGATCATCAACTCGGCTTCGCCCGCCTTGATGGCGCGGGCGGCAATGGTGAGCGCGTCCATGCCGGACCCGCAGAGGCGATTGACGGTCGAGCCTGAAATTTCCTTCGGCAGTCCGGCCAGGAGCAGCGACATGCGGGCTACATTGCGGTTGTCCTCGCCGGCCTGATTGGCGCAGCCATAGACGACGTCGTCGACAGCCTGCCAGTCGATGCCGGCATTGCGCTCGACCAGCGCCTTCAGCGGGATGGCGCCAAGATCGTCGGCCCGCACCGACGACAGCGAGCCGCCGAAACGGCCGATCGGGGTGCGGATGTAATCGCAGATGAATGCCTCGGTCATGTCATGCGGCCTTTTCTTTTCCGCTTCCCTCATGCGCCGCCTTGGTGCGGGCCTGCAGGTCACGCAATGTCGTCAGCTCGAGTTCCGTCGGCGCCGGCGTTTCGTCAAGCGCCTCGGCGAACTTTACGATCCAGCCGCAGCTGTCCTGCACCTGCTGCCGCGTCACGCCGGGATGCAGCGACACCACGGTGAATTCCTTGCTCATCGGGTCGGGCTTCCAGATGGCGAGGTCGGTGATCAGCAGCGTCGGTCCAGCGGTCTCGATGCCGAGGCGCTGGCGATGGTCGCCGCCATTGCCATGGCCGAAGGAGGTGAAGAAGTCGATCTTCTCGACCATGCCGCGCTTGGACTGCGCCATGGTGATGTAGATCTCCTTCGACGAGGTGGCGATCTCCGGCGCGCCGCCGCCGCCGGGCAGGCGGGTCTTGGGATGCGCATAGTCGCCGATGATGGTGGTGTTGATGTTGCCGAACTTGTCGAGCTGGGCGGCACCGAGGAAACCGATCGAAATGCGACCGCCCTGCAGCCAGTAGCGAAACATCTCCGGCACCGAGACGGTCGTGACGGCGGTGTCGCAAAGTTCGCCGTCACCGATCGACAGCGGCAAAACATCGGGCGCGGTGCCGATGGTGCCGCTTTCATAGATCAGCGTGATGTCGGGCGCATGCGTCAGTCGCGCGACGTTGCAGGCGGCCGACGGCGCGCCAATGCCGACGAAGCAGACATCGTCGTTTTTCAGGGCTCGGCTGGCGGCAATCGTCATCATCTCATTGGGAGTAAAGCCGCTCATGCCGCGCTCCTCAGATGCTTTACGCGGCCGGCGAAATCGTCCGCCGTGCGCTCAAGGACATTGGCCTGCATCCAGGTCTGGAATTTTTCACGGTCGGCGGCGATGTCGTCCCATTCGAGATAGGCGGCGTTGTCCCTGGCATAGTAGCCGTGCGTGTAGGAGGGATGCGAACCGCCTGATACCACCGAGATCGCAGCGATGGTCCAGCGCGGCAGCACGGTGAGGTTGGGATGCAGGTCGTCGAAATTGTCGACGACTTCCTCTACCGTCACCACGGCGCGCTTGGCCGCGAGCACCGCTTCCTTCTGGATGCCGATAATGCCTTCGACCAGCACATTGCCTTTTTTGTCGGCCTTCTGAGCGTGGATGAAGGTCACGTCCGGTCGGATGGAAGGAACGGCGGCAAGCACCTCGCCGGTGAACGGGCAGGTGACCGAGCGGATGTTGGGATTGACTGCCGCCAGCCCGGCGCCGCGATAGCCGCGGAACACCGCGCAAGGCAGGCCGGCAGCTCCCGCCTCGTAGGCGTTGGCCATGCCGGCATGGCTGTGCTCCTCGATCTCGATCGACCGGGGGAAGCCGTTCTCGATGGCGTCGCGGGCGCGGCGCAGCAGGCCGACGCCGGGATTGCCGACATAGGAGAAGATGATCTTCTTGGCCATGCCCATGCCGATCATCTGGTCGTAGATCAGGTCGGGGGTCATGCGGATGAGCGTCAGGTCGCGAAAGCCCTGGCGGATGGCCTCATGCGCCGCCGCCGTCGGGATCAGATGCGTGAAGCCTTCGAAGGCGACCGTATCGCCATCATGCAGGTTCTCAGCCACGGCCTGTTTGAGCGGCAGGAAATTGACCATCGCCAAGAACTCCGAAGTTCAAAAAGTTCGTATTGCGAACATTTGTTTTGTATGAGATATTTTTACATCGCGCCGCCGAGACGAGTCAAGGCGGCGCATTGTCTTGCGGAGGCCGCATGGAGGACGAGGCAACGACACGCGACCATGTCGGCTCGCTGGAGCGCGGCCTTGCAGTCATGGAGATACTGGCCCGGCATCCGGCCGGGATGACGCTGACCGAAATGGCGGAGGAGGCGGGGCTGACCCGCGCCGGCGCGCGTCGCTTCCTGCTGACGCTAACCGCGACCGGCTATGCCACGCAATCCGGCCGGCAGTTTTCGCTATCGCCGCGCCTGCTCACCATCGTGCGCTCCTGGCTCGGCGGCGCCTCGCTGTGGACATTCGCCGCACCCATCATGCGCGACGTGGCCGCCCAGTTCGACGAGGCCTGTAACGCGGCGGTGCTGTCGGGCGAGGAAGTCGTCTATGTCGCGCGCATTCCTGGCCGCCGCATCCTCAGCGTTTCGCTCGATGTCGGCACCAGGCTGCCGGCGCATTGCACCTCGATGGGGCGCGTCCTGCTTGCGGGGCTGGGCGCGGATGAGCTGAAGGCCTTGCTTGCAGAGGCGAGGATCGAACGGCGCACGCCGAAGACGATCACCAGCCGCGCCGCGCTGGCCAAGGCCATCGACGCGGCGAGGGCGGATGGCTTTGCCGTCGTCGATGAAGAGCTGGAACTTGGCCTGCGCTCGATAGCGGTGCCGATCTATGACCGCGCCGGCAAGACCGTGGCGGCGATCAACGTCTCGACGCAGTCGGCGCGGTTCTCCGTCGAGGCGATGGAGCGGGATATCCTGCCAGCGCTGCGGACGGCCAAGCAACGGATTGAGGAATTTTTCTTCGTGTGAGCGCAAGGCTAATCGCCTGAGGGAAGCGCTGCCCCCGCTCTGTCTCGGAGACGCGACGCCCTGCGCGGTTAGCGTCGCCATGCGAACAAACGATGCCCGGGGCACCTGAGCACAACGCATATGCGTGAATCCAAATATATCGTTGACGCCGCCCTTCAACTCCAATATCGAACAGGACTATACAGGTTTACTGAACAGGTACCCATATGAAGCGGCGCGCGGTTCAACTTTCTCCCGGCACGGGCAAGCCCGAGCAGATCGCCACCGTTCTCGAACATGAGATCCGCTCCGGCGTGCTTGGCTTCGGCGACCGCCTGCAAAGCGAGAACGAACTCGTCCAGCGCTTTTCCGTCAGCCGCAACACGGTCCGCAAGGGCCTCGAGGAGTTGTCCAGCCGTGGGCTGATCACGACCAAGGTCGGCATCGGCTCCTTCGTCACTTTCGACGGCAAGCCGGTCGATGACAGCATTGGCTGGTCGCGGGCGCTGGCCAATGCCGGCGCCAATGCCGAGACGCGGACGCTGCGGCTTGAAGTGATCGAGGATGCCGATCTTGCCGCGCTGCTTGGCATCGAAAGCCCGTTCTTCATCGCCGTCGACCGGGTGCGCACCAATGCCAGCGACGGCCATGCGATCTCCATCGAACGCAGCCGCCTGCCGCTGTCGCCCGAACTGGAGGACGTGCCGCTGCGCGGTCTGCGCGAAGGCTCGCTGCACCAGACGCTGCGCGGCGCCGGCCTCATCCCAGACCATGGCGAGGAATGGGTCGGCATCGAGATGCTGAATGCCGAAGACGCCGCCATTCTCGGCTGCCCGCAAGGCACGCCGTTCCTGCGCGGACGCCGGCTGACGCGTGCGGCTGACGACCGGCCGATCGAATATGTAACCAGCCTGCTCAACCCGGCGCATTTCGCGCTGCATATGAGGTTTTGAGCGATGCCGGACAGAACCAACGACACGCTCGATCGCGCCATGGGCGCGCTTGTCGGTGGGGCGCTCGGTGATGCGCTGGGCATGCCGACGCAGCTTCTGTCGCCGGCGCGGATCGCCGAGCTATACGGCCATGTCGAGGATTTCGTGGCGCCGTTTGCCGATCATCCGGTGTCGAAGGGGCTCGTTGCCGGCACCATCACCGACGATACCGAACAGGCGCTGCTGCTTGGTCGCATTCTCGTCGAGTCCGGCGACCGCTTCGATCATGCGCGCTGGGTGAACGCACTGCTCGACTGGGAGCGCGAGGTCAAGGCGCGCGGCAGCTATGACCTGCTGGGACCATCGACCAAGCGCGCCATCGACGCCATCAATGACGGCGTGCCGGCGGAAGAGGCGGGAAGCCGGGGCGACACCAATGGCGCGGCCATGCGCATCGCGCCGGTCGGCATCATGATGCCGCTGGAACCGCTCGACGCTTTTATCGCCAAGGTGGCGGAGACCTGCCGCGCGACGCACAACACCTCGATCGCCATTGCCACGGCTGCCGCCGTCGCCGCCGCCGTCAGCCGTGGCGTCGCCGGCGGCGACTGGCGTGCCGCTTCCGACAGCGCGGTAGCAGCCGCGCGGCGAGGCGCCAGGCTCGGACATTGGGTGACTGGTGGCGATATCGCCGCGCGTATCGCCTGGGCGCAGGAGCTCGTGCGCGGCAAGACCACGCGGGATGCGATCGGGCTCATCACCGATCTCGTCGGCACCGGTGTGGCCAGCCAGGAGTCCGTGCCGGCAGCTTTCGCCGTGCTTGAAGTCGCGCAGGGCGATCCCTGGCAAGCGGCAATCATCAGCGCCAATCTCGGCGGCGACACCGACACGATCGGCGCGATTGCCTCAGGCATGGCCGGCGCCTGCGTCGGCTTTTCGCAACTGCCGCAACAACACATTGCCGGGCTCGTCGGCATGGATATGGGGGAGGTGCGCTCGCTTGCCGAAGAGCTCGTCGCGGCGCGCACGGCAAAGGCCAGCAAGGATGCCGCGGCATGAGTGGGCGTCTGGTCCATATCGGCAGCGCCGTCGTCGACTATGTCTACCGCATCGACGCCTTGCCGGCGCCGGGCTGCGAGAAGACCGCGTCGAGCTTTGCGCAGGTCGCCGGCGGCGGCTTCAACATGATGGTCGCGGCCAGCCGCACCGGCATGACGGTGGTGTTCGGCGGCCAGCTCGGCAGCGGACCGAATGGCGATTTTTTGCGCACCGCGTTTGCGGCCGAAGGCATCATAACGCTGACGTCGCCATCGCCGGTCATGGACAGCGGCAATTGCGTCGCCATGATCTCCGGCGATGCCGAGCGCACCTTCGTGTCGTGGCCCGGTGCGGAGAGCATTCTCAGCCTCGAGATGATGAGGCCCGTGGTGGTCACGTCTGATGATTGGGTGTTCACGTCAGGCTACACGCTGAGCTATCTCGGAAGCCACAACGCGCTGACCGACTGGATCGAGGCGCTGCCAGAAAACATTCCCTTCGTTTTCGATCCAACGCCGGTCATCGCGGATATCCCACGTCCCATCCTGTCGCGGGTACTTGCCCGTACGACATGGCTGAGCTGCAACATGACGGAAGCGGTCGAGATCGCTGGGCAAGGCGATGTCGAGGCACTCGCCGCCCGGCTGCTCGCCGACCACTGCCCAAAGGCCGAAGGCGTCGTTATCCGCGCCGGCGCCAAGGGCTGTTTCGTGAGGTTGGTCAATGGCGAGACGCAGACCATTGCCGGCTTCAAGGTCGATGCCATCGACACCAATGGCGCCGGCGACACCCATATCGGCGGTTTCGTCAGTGCACTCTCGCGCGGCGTGCATCCCTTCGAGGCGGCGCGCTATGCCAATGCGGCGGCAGCACTTTCCGTCACCCGCCATGGCGGCTCATCGGCGCCGACCGACAGCGAGATCCAGACTTTCCTGAGCCAGGCCGCCACGGGCGAGCCGGGCTAGAACCAGAAGGCCCATCAGACAGCCTGACCCGCCAAGCGGGCAAACAAGAGAGGAACGAACATGCGCATGCCAAGACTGACTGCCCTGCTGACGGCGACCGCCGTCATCACCTCCGCGCTCACGCTGGCCGCCAGTGCCGCCGAAGTGCATGTGCTCAACTGGAAGGGCTACGGCGCCGACGAGCCGTGGGCGATCGAAGCCTTCGAAAAGGCGACCGGCAACAAGGTCGTCAACGACTTCTTCAATTCCGAACAGGAAATGCTGACCAAGATCCGCACCAATCCGGGCCTCTATGACGTGGTCATGATCAACGCCGCCTTCAACGATCAGGCGATGGCGGAAAAGCTGATCCAGCCGATCGATGTCTCGAAGGTGCCGAACTATGCCGACATCAGCAAGGACAAGGCGCAATCGCCGATGCTCGACCATGACGGCAAGGTCTATGGCGTGCCGTGGGTGTGGGGCCTGACGGCGCTGGCAATCAACGAAAAGTCCTTCGACAAGCCACCGACCTCGATCGCCGAAATGTGGGACCCAGCGCATAAGGGCCGGGTCGTCATTCGCGACGACGCTGTCGAAGCGGTGCAGTTCGGCGCCATCGCCACCGGTCAGAATATCAACGACATCAAGGATATGGAAGCGGTCAAGGCGAAGCTGACCTCGCTGATGCCGCAGATCAAGACGTTCTGGAGCTCGGAGAACGACTGGAACCAGATGGTCGCCTCCAACCAGATCGACATCGGCACCTATTGGAGCGGCTCGGCCGACCGTGCCAAGACGCATTTCAAGCTGCCGGTCTCGCTGGTCGTTCCGCAGGAAGGCGCCGTCGCCTGGCTCGACGCGTTCTCTATTCCCGTGGGCTCGAAGAATGTCGAGGGTGCGCAGGCCTTCATCAACTGGATGATCGATCCGAAATTCTATGTCGAATGGGTCACCAAGGTCGGCGCGCCGGTGTCGGCCAACACCAAGGCGGTGGAAGCGCTGCCTGAAGACTCCTTCAACCGCAAGGTGATGGGCGATCCCGAGGTGGCCAAGCGCATCCAGTTCCAGGCGCCGATCACCGACGCGCAGCGCGAGGCCTATCTGGCGCTGTGGCAGCAGCTCAAAGTCGACGTGAAGTAACGCTCACGTCCGGACCAGCCGGCGGTTGGCGCCGGCTGGCCCTTCAATCCTGGGGAGGAGGGTATCATGGCAGTACAGGGTGCGGTCGCGTCGCGCAGCGGGCTGAGATCGGCCCTGCCGCTGCTGGCGCCGGCCTATCTCTGGCTGACGGTGGCGATCTTCCTGCCGCTCTCGGCCATGGTATTCTTCTCCTTCATGACCGACCTGCCGCTGTCGGGAAAGCCATGGGCGTTCACCCTTGGCAATTACGCCGCCTTCTTCTCGCAGAGCCTGTACCTGACGCTGCTGCTCGCTTCGCTGCGGCTCGGCCTCGAAGTGACTTTGTGGTGCGTCGTCATCGGCTACCCCGCCGCCTATGTGCTGGCCAAGGTGCTGAAGGGGCGCAGCCGCGAGGCGATCTTCCTGCTGGTCATCCTGCCGTTCTGGTCGAACGGGCTGGTGCGCATCTTCTCCTGGGCGATGGTGCTGCGCGAGGGCGGCATCCTCGACACGGCGCTCAACGCCGTGCTGCCGTTCAAGATCAACATCGACCTGATGTATTCCTATCCCGCAATCATCATCGGCCTGGTGCACTCCTACGTGCCCTATATGGTGCTGACCTGCTATCTCACGCTGCAGGCAATCGACGACTCGCTGATCGAGGCCGGGCGCTCGCTCGGCGCCTCGCGGCTGCAGGTGCTGAAGCGGGTGATCATCCCGCTGTCTATGCCCGGCCTGGTGGCAGGTGCGGCACTGATCTTCGTGCCGGTCGTCGGCTCGTTCATGGAGCCGCGCATCCTCGGCGGCCGCACCGGCACGTTCTACGGCACGGTGATCGAGGACCAGTTCGTCGCCGTCTTCAACTGGCCGCTGGGGGCGGCGCTTTCCTTCATCCTGCTGGCGGTGGTGCTGGTGATCCTGGCGGTTGCCTCGCCGGTGCTGCGGAGGGCTGCTTGATGATGACGACCCGCATCCTCGAAGGACTAGGCCGCTTCTACATCGGACTGCTGCTCGCCTTCCTCTATCTGCCGATCATCATCATGGCGCTGATGTCGTTCAACGTCTCGCCCTTCTACCAATTGCCGTTCGAATGGACGACGGAATGGTATGCCTCGCTCTGGCAGAACGACCAGCTGATCGCGGCCACCTGGAACAGCCTCAAGATCGCGGTCATCACCACGCTCATCTCAGTGGTGCTTGGCTCGGCCGCTTCGCTGGCGCTGTTCCGCTATGATTTCCGCGGCAAGAAAGTGCTGCAGGCGCTGCTGTTTCCGCCAATCGCCATTCCGTGGCTGATCACCGGCACGGCGATGCTGATCTTCTTCTTCGGCGTCGGCATTGGCCGCGGCCTGTTCGCCATCCTGCTCGGCCATGTGGCGCTAGCGCTGCCCTATGTCATCGTCGTCGTCTCGGCCCGGCTGCAGACTTTTGCACCGGAGCTGGAAGAGGCGGCGCGCTCGCTCGGCGCCAACCAGTGGCAAGTGACGAGGCGTGTGACGCTGCCGTGGATCATGCCCGGCGTCATTGCCGGCGGCTTGTTCGCATTTGCCGTGTCGTTCGACCAGTTCGTCGTCTCCTACTTCCTGGCGACGCCGGGCCAGACGACGCTGCCGGTCGAAATCTACGCCGCGATCCGCAAGGGTTTCACGCCCGAGATCAACGCGGTCTCGACCATCATCATCGTCGTGTCGATGGCGCTAATGCTGCTCACGGCGCGCTTCTTCAAATTCGGCGGAGAGAAATAATGGCCGGCGTGCAGGTATCGAACGTCTCCCGCAGTTTTGGCGCGCACAAGGCGCTGGACGACGTCTCCATCGATTTCGCCGATGGCGGTTTCTATGGGCTGCTTGGCCCCTCGGGCAGCGGCAAGACCACGCTGCTGCGCCAGATCGCCGGCTTCGACTTTCCCGATACTGGCCGCATCACCATTGGCGGTGAGAGTGTGGAACGCGTGCCGGTCGAAAAGCGACGCATCGGCATGGTGTTCCAGAACTATGCGCTGTTTCCCAATATGAGCGTCGCCGATAATGTCGCCTTCGGCCTGTCGGTGCGCGGCGAAACGAAAGCGACGATCGCCACCGAAGTGCAGCGCGCGCTCGATCTGGTTCAGCTCGGCAAGCTCGGCGAGCGCCGGCCGCACCAGCTCTCCGGCGGCCAACGCCAGCGTGTGGCGCTGGCGCGCGCCATCGTCACCAAGCCGCGCGTGCTGTTGCTCGACGAGCCGCTCGGCGCGCTCGACAAGGCGCTGCGCGTCGACATGCAGATCGAGCTGAAGCGCATCCAGCGCGAGATCGGCATCACCACCATCTTCGTCACCCACGACCAGGAAGAGGCGCTGACGATGAGCGACCGCATCGGCATATTGCGGGACGGCAGGCTCGTGCAGGAAGGGCCGCCGGAGGAAATCTACGACCGGCCGAAGAGCGAATTCGCCGCCACCTTCCTCGGTGACGCCAATATCCTTCGCGGCGATGCGACCGGCAACGGCATCCGGCTGCCTGATGGCACGGCGATTGCCGCCGGGGTGGGTGGTCGGCTTGCCGCCGGCACAAAGGCCAGCTGCGCCGTGCGACCCGAACGCATTCGTATCGCCACCGACGCCGGGGCATCGAGCGGCAATGCCAACACGCTGAAGGGGCAAGTCTCCAAGCGCATCTTCGCCGGCAACAACAGCACCTATTTCGTCGAGCGCGCCGGCCAGACGTTGAAAGTCATCGTCCAGAATACCGGCAGTGACCGGCTGGCCGAGGGCCAGAATGTAATGCTCAGCTGGTCGCCGGAAAGCACTGTGCTGATTGCCGCTAACTAGTTCGCACCGTCACCCCGGCATCGTTCTGATGGGAATTGATGGAGCGGACCTTGGCTGATCGACGGGCCATGGCGTTATATCCGTCCTCCAGGGAGGAATGGATGGCAGGCCAGGGTTTCGAGCCGGATGTGAGGGTTCGCACTAGCGGATACCGGATCGGTTGCATCGGCGCCGGCATGATCATGGCCGAATGCCATCTTGCCGCCTATGCGCAGGCCGGTTTCCCAGTCGTCGCCATCGCTTCGCGCACCAAGGCCAGCGCCGAGAAGGTAGCTGCACGCTGGAGCATTCCGACCATCCACGACACGCCGGAACAACTGATCGAGAATCCCGAGATCGAGATCGTCGACCTTGCCTTTCCACCCGACCAGCAGCCGGCATTGATCCGCCATGCGCTGAAGCAGCCTCACATCAAGGCGATCCTGGCGCAGAAGCCGCTGGCGCTGTCGGTCGATGAAGCCGTGAAACTGCGCGACGAAGCCGCAAAGTCCGGCAAGATCCTCTCGGTCAACCAGAACATGCGCTACGACCAGTCGATGCGCGTCCTGAAGCAGATCATCGACAGCGGCGCGCTGGGCGACATCGTCTTCGCGCAGATCGACATGCATGCGATCCCGCACTGGCAGACCTTCCTTCAGGACTACGACCGGCTGACGCTCGCCAATATGAGCGTGCATCATCTCGACGTGCTGCGCTTCCTGTTCGGCGATCCCTCGGAAATCACCACGCTGACACGCAAGGACCCGCGCACGACATTCGAACATACCGACGGCATCACCATCTCGACGCTGCGCTTTCCCTCCGGCGTGCTCGCCGTGTCGCTGGAGGATGTCTGGTCCGGCCCACGTCAGGAGGGCTATCTGGACGACCAGCACATCAACTGGCGCGTCGACGGCACCAACGGTGTCGCCAAAGGCACGATCGGCTGGCCGAAAGGCGTGGCCTCGACGCTGACCTATGCCTCGACCGAGACGACGGATGGCAAGTGGGTCAGCCCGAGCTGGGACACGATGTGGTTCCCGCATGCCTTCATCGGCGTCATGGAGCAACTGCAGCACGCCTTGAAGACCGGCACGCCGCCGGCATTATCGGTGGCCGACAACGTCAAGACGATGGCGCTGGTCGAGGCGGGCTATCGCTCGATGGCGCAAGGCCGCACCGTCAAACTGTCCGAGATATCGATCGACTGAACATGCCCGCCGAATAGTGTGGCGGCTGAATCGCTTACCGGGAGGAGTCACATCATGATGCAAGCAGGTATATTCACCGGCTATTTCCCCTACGAGCTCGCGGAGGCCGCCCGCCGCATCCGCGCACTCGGCTTCAACACAGTGCAGCTCGACATGCATTTCAGGGATGTCGATCTCACGGCCGGGCAGATCACCGGGGACAAGGCGAGGACAGTGCGCGACACGTTTCGCGACCACAATCTGCCGGTCTGCTGCATCTCGGGCTACACCAACATCATTCATCCCGACAAATCCGAGCGCGACAAGCGCGTCGGCTATCTCAAGGAAATCATCCGCAATGCGCGCGCCTTCGGCTCGCCCTACGTGATCTCGGAGACCGGAACCTACAACACCGAATCCGACTGGGTGCATCACCCCAGGAACAAGACCGAGGAAGGCTTCGAGGAATGCCGCAAGGTGATCTCGGACCTTGCCCAGACGGCTTACGACCACGGCGCGGTGTTCCTGCTCGAAACCTATGTCAACAATGTCGTCGGCTCGGTCGAGGAGACGGTCAAAATGTTCGCGCAGGTAGACCATCCGGGCCTGGGCCTGCTGATGGATCCGACCAATTATTTCGAGGCACACAATATCGACCGCATGGACCAGGTGCTGAACCAGGTATTCGACACGCTGGCCGACAAGATCCGGATCGCCCATGCCAAGGACGTCAAGCGCTCAGGCAGCGACAAGACCGAGAAGCATGCCGATATCGGCGACGCGGACGCGCATGAGGGGCTGACCTTCCGCGGCGTCGGCGAGATCGAGCTGCCGGCGCCCGGGCTGGGATCGCTGAATTACGATCTCTATCTGCAGCGGCTCAGTGAGAAGCACCCGAACATCCCTGTTATCATCGAGCATCTGACCGAGGACGACGTGCCGCGGGCGAAAACATTTCTCGACGGGAAGTTCCGCGCCAACGGGCTTTGAGGTAGGCGAGACGGTGATGGCGACGGCGGCCAAGACAAAGCGCGATTACGGCCTGGTCGGCGAAAGCACCCGCCGGGCGATCGAGACCGGGCTGGCCTCGGCCGAGTGGTATCACACCGACGTGCCGCGCAAGGCAATGAAGGAACTGATGCAGCGCTCCGACGGGCCGGCGATCCGCGATACCATCATCTGGATCGCAGCCATCCTGGGCTCGGCCGCCGGCATCATCTGGTTCTGGGGCACGTGGTGGGTGGTGCCGTTCCTGCTCGTCTATGGCGTGCTCTATGGATCGTCGAGCGACTCGCGCTGGCACGAATGCGGCCATGGCACCGCCTTCCGCACACGCTGGATGAACGATGCGATCTACGAAATCGCCAGCTTCATGGTGGTGCGCAATCCGGTGCAATGGCGCTGGAGTCATGCGCGGCATCACACCGACACGATCATCGTCGGCCGTGACGCCGAGATCGCGGTAATGCGGCCGCCAAATCTGGTCAAGGCGGCGCTTGCCTTCACCGGCATTCTCGATTTCCGTTATTCGCTGCCGATCCTGGCGCGCCAGGCGTTGGGCAAGCTGTCGGACGACGAAAAGAGCTACATTCCTGAGACCGAACAGGGCAAGGCCATCACGGCGGCGCGCTGGCATGTCGCCGTGTACGTTGCGACGATCGCCCTCGCGATCGCGCTGGGTTCATGGCTGCCGCTGGTGCTGATCGGCCTGCCGCGTCTTTATGGCAGCTGGCACATGGTTCTGACCGGCCTGCTCCAGCATATCGGGTTGGCCGACAATGTCGTCGACCACCGGCTGAACACGCGCACCGTCTACATGAACCCGGTCAGCCGCTTCATCTACTGGAACATGAATTACCACGTCGAGCATCACATGTTTCCGATGGTGCCCTACCATGCGCTGCCGAGGCTGCACGAGCTGGTCAAGCACGACCTGCCGGCGGCGAACCCGTCCATGTGGCATGCCTATCGCGAGGTCTGGCCGGTGCTGCTGAAGCAGCTGCGGTACGAGGATTATTTCCTCAAGCGCGAATTGCCGCCGACGGCGCGGCCCTATCGCGGTGAATTTCACGAGCTCGATATGTCGGCGGCGGCCGAGTAGCGAATAAACCACCCGCCTTCTATCCGGCCTGTTACGGGGCCGGTAAGGTGACCGGGAAAAGCAACCAGCCAACAGGGACATCCCGATGAGCCGAAAGAGACCGACCGTCGCCGATCTGCGCGCCATGAAGGGCAAGCGCCAGCTGACCATGCTGCGCGTCCTGACCATGGACGAGGCCGAGGCTGCCGAGCGGGCAGGGGTCGATATCGTCTCGGTGCCGCCCGAGCTGGTGCTCAACCCTGAGTATCGCGATGCGGCGCCCAGCCTGTTCACCATGCCGGGCGAGAATTTTTATGAGATCGGCACGGCGGACGATTTCCTGCGCTGGGCGTTCCGGCTCTACAAGGCCGGCGCCGACGCCGTTTATTGCAGCGCCGGTTTCGCTACCGTGAAGCGGCTCGCCGACGACGCGATCCCCGTCATCGGCCATGTCGGCCTCATTCCGTCCCGCGCCACCTGGACCGGCGGCTTCAAGGCCGTCGGCAAGACCGCCGACACCGCCATGCAGATTTTTGAGGCGGTCAAGCAGTATGAGGCCGTTGGAGCTCTCGGCGCCGAGATCGAAGTGGTGCCGATCGAGGTGGCGAAGGCGATCTCGGAACGGACCTCGCTGATCATGCTGTCGATGGGTGCGGGCACCGGCTGCGACGCGCAATATCTGTTTGCCGACGATATTCTTGGCCAGAACCGGGGCCACATGCCGCGTCATTCCAAGGTCTACCGCAACTTCGCCGCCGAGTACGATCGCCTGCAGGCGGAACGCGTCGCGGCGTTTTCCGAGTACGTTGCCGACGTCGATAGCGGCGCCTATCCGGAAGACAGGCATGTCGTGCGCATGGATCCGGCCGAGCTCAGCCTGTTCATGAAACGGGTGGACGCAAAGGGCTAACTACTCGGCCTCCTTGCCGATCATCGCTGCACCTTGCCATGTTCCGTCGGCGAGCATGGCATGGAGCACCTCGGCATCCGTTCCCAGCGGCCGGTCCTCCCTGAGCATCGCTACATGCGCGCGCACCGCGGTATGGACCGCTGCTGTGCCGGGCGCCAGCTTGAGACCGTCGCGCAGGTCCACGGCCTGTGCGGCGGCCATCAGTTCGAAGGCGATCAGCCGTCGCCACAGCGCGATCATCCCGGCGCATTTCGACACGGCAAGCGGCGTCTGCGTGGCGTGGTCCTCTACGCCTTCGGACACGGCCAGGAAATCCAGCATCACCGGATTGGCCTTGTGGCGGATGCCGGCCAGGATTGCCGTTGCGGTCTTTTGCAGCGGCACGAAACCGGCCGAGGCGCCGCCGACCGGCGACAAATATCTGGGCAGACCGTTGCGGCCGGAGCCGGCGAGCTGGATGAAGCGGGCAACGCTTGCCGCGGCACATTGCGCGATCGCCAGGCCGAGCGTCTCGAAGGCAAGCGCCAGCGATGCGGTGTGGAAATTGCCGGTCGACAGGACCAGCCCGTCATCGCCCAGCACCAGCGGATTGTCGGCGGCGGCATTGAGTTCGATCTCCAGCGCCAGCCGCGCCTGGTCGATCGCCTGGATCAGCGCGCCATGGATCGACGGCATGCAGCGGATCGACAGCGGGTCCTGCAAGGTGGTCGGCGTCGGCTCCTCGTCACGAGCAAGCAGGTCGCGCAGGCCCTTGGCCGCGAGTTGCTGGCAGGCTGCCGGCCGCGCCAGATGCAGGCGCGGATCGAGGATGGTGCGGTTGGCGCCAAACCCTTCCATGGTCAGCGCGCCGGCCTGCTGCTGTTGCGCAAAGGCCGACAGCGCGTCGGCCAGTACCAACGCGCCAGTGCCGGCTGATACCGCCGAGGCGTTGATCAGCGACAGGCCGTCTTTCGGCGCCAGGCTGATCGGAGCCAACCGCGCCATCATCAACGCCTTGGCCGCCGGCATGCGCCGACCCTGATAGTCAGCTTCGCCGTCGCCGGTCAGCAGACGGGCGAGCGCCGCCATCAGCACGAGATCGCCGGCGCCGATCGAGCCCAACTGCGGCATTACCGGATGCACGCCTGCATTGAGCGCATCGACAAGGGCGGTGAAAGCCGCCGGCGAAATGCCGGAGCCGCCGACTGCCAGCATCGCTGCGCGCGCAAGCATGGTCGCCCGCACCGCCTCTTGGGGCAACGGTTCGCCGACAGCGCCGCTTCGCCCTTCCAGCAACTGGCGCTGGAAGGCGCTGGCATCGCCCTCGACCGATGTGCCGAGATTGGCGCCGAGCCCGGTGTTGAGCCCATAGATTTGCTGACCGGACGCGGCGACCTGATCGAGCACTTTTCGCGCTTTGTCGAGCCTCTCGATGACTGTCGGTTCAACCTCGACCTTGCGGCCGCCGCGGGCGACCTGCGCAACGTCCTCGACGCTGACGCCGGCGCCGGTGAGGACGAGCGCGCTCATGCGAAGCGCAGCCTCTGGCCGATGCCTTTATCAGCAGCCTTGGCCAGCATCGCCTTGCCCAGCGCAATGTCGGACAGCGACAGGCCGCGATGCCAGAACAGGATCGTCTCGTCGTCGCTCTGGCGTCCCGGCTTGAGACCGGCAGCGATCTGGCCGAGCTCGGCGTGCAGCGTCGCTTCGCCCAGCCGCCCGGTCTCGACATGGGCGCGCAGCGAGCCGAACTTGCCGCCTTTGCACTGGCCCCAGTCGTCGACGACCATTTTCTGCATGATGTCGGTCAATGACAGCTCCACCGCGCTCATCGTACCATAGGGCACGACCAGCGCACCGGGCTTGATCCATTCGGTCTTGAGCAGCGGCTGCGGCTCCGGCAGCCGCGAGGCCTCGACGACGATGTCGGCGCCCTTGACGCAGCTCTCCCAGTCGGCAACCGCGGTAACTTTCTTGCCGAGATCGGCCGAGAGTTTGGCAGCGAAGCCGTCGCGGCTTTTCGGGCGGCGCGAATGAACGCGGATCTCGTCGAAGTCGAAGAGATGGTCGAGCAGGCGGACATTCCAATAGGCGGTGCCACGTGCGCCGATATGGGCCAGCACCTTGGAGTTCTTGCGCGCCAGATGTTTGGCGCCGATAGCGGTGACGGCGCCGGTGCGCATGTCGGTGATGACGGTGGCGTCGAGAATGGCGCGCGGCGTGCCGGTGCGCGGATCGAACAGGTTTAGAATGCCAAATTCTGAAGGGAGCCCGTGCAGATAATTGTCGACATAGTCGCCGACGATTTTCACGCCCGCCGTATCGAGCGGCGCAACGTAGCCGCGCAGAACGTTGAAATGGCCATGGAAGGAAGGGTCGGGTTCAAGATGGACGCGCGGCTCGATCACCGTCTGGCCATTGCCTTGCGCGATAAGCCCGGCTTCGACAGCGGCAATGATTTCGCCGTCGGTCATCTCCAGGGCTTCGATATCTAGGGCATTGAGGTAGTCGATATAGATAGGCTTCATGCAATGTCCTTGGCCGCCCGCCCATCCATAACAGGCTGCGAGCCGACACGGAAGTTTGTTGGATAAGCTCTGGACGGGGCCAGCCATATGCTGTTCAACGCGGTTCGCTATGACTGCCGTTCCCGACACCGAGGCCTCCGCCGCAACCGCCAGCAATGCGCGGCGCGTGGCGTTGATCGTTGCCATCGCGTTTTTCATGCAGCTGCTGGATTCGACGATCATCTCGACCTCGCTGCCGCAGATGGGACAATCCTTCGGCGTGACGGCGGTGGCGATGAGCATCGGCATCACCGCCTACATGCTGACCATGGCGGTGTTCGTGCCGCTGTCGGGCTGGCTTGCCGACCGCTTCGGCGCGCGCAACATCTTCCTGCTGGCGATTGTGCTGTTCACGCTGGCCTCGCTGGCCTGCGGCTTCTCGCAAAATCTGCCTCAGTTCGTTGCCGCCCGTGTCGTGCAAGGCCTGGGCAGCGCGCTGATGACGCCGGTCGGGCGCATTCTGGTGCTGCGCAATGCGTCGAAGTCGGAGCTGCTCAACGCCA
The DNA here is from genome assembly GCF_040320135.1 of Mesorhizobium sp. M0772. Lineage (NCBI taxonomy): Bacteria > Pseudomonadati > Pseudomonadota > Alphaproteobacteria > Hyphomicrobiales > Phyllobacteriaceae > Mesorhizobium > Mesorhizobium sp. M0772. Next base: position 17,660 of record NZ_JAMYPB010000050.1, read on the forward strand.
CGGCGCTGATCACCTGGCCGGCGTTGTTTGCGCCCGTGGTCGGGCCGGTGCTTGGCGGCTTCATCACAACCTATCTCTCCTGGCACTGGAATTTCTTCATCAACATCCCGCTTGGGCTGGTCGGGCTGGCGCTGGTCGCGCGCTTCATTCCGGGCGACCGCGCGGCCGATCCCAAGCCGCTGGATTGGCCGGGGTTTTTCCTCACGTCGCTGGGGCTCGCGCTGCTGCTCTACGGCCTTGAGCGCATCGCACATCCGGAAGACGGCGCTTTGCCCGCCGTGCTGCTGATTGCCGCCGGCATCGTCATCGGCTGGCTGGCGGTGCGGCATCTCCGGCGCGCGCCGCATCCGCTGCTCGATCTCAGCGCGTTCAGGGTGCAGACCTTCGCCATCTCGACGCTTGCCGCCGGCACCATTTTTCGCGTGGCGATCAACGCCACGCCGTTCCTTTTGCCGCTGCTGTTTCAGGTCGGCTTTGGCCTTTCGCCGGTCGATGCCGGCTTGATGATCCTGGCCTATTTCCTCGGCAATCTCGGCATGAAGACGGTGACGACGCCGACGCTGCGGCGCTTTGGTTTTCGCACGGTCATGGTCGTCAACGGCCTGATCGCCTCGGCCTCGATCATGGCCTGCGCGGCGATCTCGCCCGAAACGCCGCAGGCGCTGGTAGTGATGCTGATGCTGATCGCCGGCCTGACGCGTTCGATGCAGTTCACGGCGCTGAATACTCTGGCCTTCGCCGACATCGATGCCGCGCAGCGCAGCTCGGCGGCGACTTTGTCGTCCATGCTGCAGCAGATATCGATGCTGTTCGGCGTGGCGGTGGCGGCTGCCATTCTCAACCTGTCGCAGATCGTCAGGGACCGGCCGGCGCTCGACCTCGTCGATTTTCGCATCGCCTTCCTGATCATCGGCGCCATCGGGCTGGTGGCGGCGTTGCGGTTCCTCGTGCTGCCGCCCGGTGCAGGCGCCGAAGTTTCAGGCCACATGACCAGGACCTGAATTCGCGATTTTCGCCGCTCAGGCGGCAATTAATTCCGCCTCGTGCTTTCGCCTCAGAACGGCACCTTCGCGCATACGCGCAATGGCGCAACCAAATGCCAAAAGCGCAGCCTTTTCCTAGGATTGCGCCAGTTCTAGCAATCGGTGCGTCCACTGGAAGATTATCACTGCCAACGGGCGTTCCGAGCGCGGATTCATTTGACGAAGCGGCGCCGAGCCGATTAGCTTTCTTCGGAAGGGGTGGCAGAGCTGCCATCGGGGCGAATGCAGACATGAACACGATTGGCTGGCCAAATGTCAGGAGCCTGAATCAGGAAGGCATTGTCTTTGCCATCGCCGTGGTGCTGTTCGTCGCCGCTGCCATTGGGCTGCCTGGTTTCATCGCTGCCAACAATCTCGTTGCCATCGTCCGCTCGGTGTCGGTGCTGGGCATTTTGGCGCTCGGCATGGCGGTCGTCATAATCGGCAGGGGCATCGACCTGTCGGCGGTGGCGATCATGGCGATGTCGGTCGCCTGGTATCTACAATTGCTCAACGCCGGAACGCCTGATGGGCTCGCCTTCGCCTATGTGCTGGCAGGCGTGCTCGCCATCGGCCTGCTCAACGGTTTTCTCGTCGCCTATGCCGACGTGCCGGCGATCTTCGTGACGCTGGCGACCGGCTCCTTCGTCTTCGGCTATGTCCGCTCGCAACTGATCACACAGGATGCGGTGCCGGTGCCTCAGGGCCATTGGGTGGAGTTGCTCGGCGGCCTGCGTTTCCTCGACATTCCGATCGAAGTGTTCGTCTTCGCCGGGCTCGCCTTCCTGTTCTTCCTGTTCCTGCGCTACACCAAATGGGGCCGCTACATCTATTTCGCCGGCGACAATCCGGTCGCCGCGCGCAACATCGGCATTCCGGTGCGGCCAATGCTGGTGCTGCGTTATGTGGTTTCGGCCTTCGTCGCGCTGATCGCCGGCCTGCTGACGGCGTCGAGCCTGCACTCGATCAACACCCGCGTCGTCAACTCGACGCTGCTCTATGACATCGTGCTGGTGGCGGTGATCGGCGGCATCGGCCTTTCCGGCGGGCGGGGCGGGGTGCGCAATGTGCTGGTGGGCGCTGCACTTATCGGCATCCTGTCGAACGCGATGACCATCATCGACATTCCGCTGCTCTATCAAAACCTGATCAAGGCGGCGATCCTGCTCGGAGCCATCATCGTCGACGGCATCATCAATCCGCGTGACGAACAGACCGCGCAGCAGGGCGACATCTAAGGGGTACCCGACCGGGTCATGCCGACCGGCCGGCAATAAGTGAAAAACAGAGGATGTGACATGAAACTGATCAGAACACTGATGGCGGCCGCCACGGCGCTTGCCGCTACCGCCTTCGTCGCGCCGACCTTCGCCGCCGACGATCCGGGCCCGGCCGCATACGCGCAGGCGCTCAAGGGCAAGCGCGTCATGCTGGTGCCGCTGGCGATGGGCTTCGACCTTGCGCAGGGCTGGTCGCACTATCTGAAGACGGAAGTCGAGGCCTGGGGCGGCACCTTCGAAACACGCGATCCGAACTGGGTCGTCGATGCCGGCGCACAGGCGATCACCGACGCGATCTCGTCCGACACAAGGCCGGACGTGCTGATCATCCATGCGCCGGATCTCAACTCCTATTCCAAGCTGATGAAGAAGGCGCAGGCTGCCGGAACCTACGTCATACTGGTCGACAATCCCGCCAACTTCCCGGCCGACGCCTTTGTCGGCAGTGACTGGGACCGGCTCGGCCAACTCGAGGCCGAAGCGGCGATCAAGGGCTGCGGCGAGAATTCGTCGAAGAAGATCGGCCTTGTGCAGGGTGATCAGGCCAACTCGTCCAGTCTCTACCAGTATGCCGGCATCATGAAGGTGCTGGAGAAGCACCCCGACTTCAAAGTCGTGGCCAAGCCCGACTCCAACTGGGATCCGACGACGTCGCGCAACGTGACGACGACAATGCTGCAGCAGAACCCGGACATCTGCTCTATCATCGACTTCTGGGATGGTGACGCCACCGGCGCATCCGCCGCCATCCGCGACGCCAAGCTCGACGGCAAGGTCTTTTTGGTCACCACCGGCGGCGGCGAGAAGGCGGCCGATTGCGACAAATTGCAGGACGGAACTTACGGCGCCGTGGTGATGACCGATCTGGCTCGCCAGTCCGGCGACATGAACGCTATCATCAAGTTCCTGCTGCAGAGCGGCCAGCCGGCCGGCACGTCGCACACCTACATCTACACACTGGAGAAGGCTACGACCAAGGCCGACCTCAAGCCCGACAGCTGCTGGGACCTGAAGGCGCTGCAGGCCGAAGCGGCGGCGAAGTAAGCCGCGCTTTTTCGACTGAAATAAACGAGGTGGCTGGACAATCCGGTCACCTCGTTCCCTCATGGAATAGCAGCCGCCGATGTCCTTTCGCGAACGCCTCCAGTCCTGGCGCTACAATCTCGTGCCCGACCATCTGGTCGGCGAAATCCTGACAAAACGCTGGACCGACAACGCCATTCCGTTCCTGGCGCTGGTGGCGACGCTCAGCGTGTTCGGCTCGATCATTCCCGGCTTCTTCAAGCTGACCTCGCTACAGGAATCGACCCGCCAGCTCGGCGAGTTCTCGATGGTGGTCACCGGCATGACGGTGGTGATGCTGGGCGGCGGCATCGATCTGTCCGTCGGTTCGATCTTCGCGCTGTCCTGCTTCTCCGCCGTCTATGTCTTCTTCATCCTCGAACAGTCTATCTGGCTGGCGCTGGCGGCATCGCTTGCCACCGGGCTCATCTTCGGCGCCGTCAACGGCTACCTCGTCGGCTATCTCAGGCTGCGCGCCTTTCTGACTACGCTGGTCACCTTCATTTTTGGCCGGGCGCTGTTCGATATTCTCGTCACCACCTATGCCGCAGACGTGCAGCTTTCCCAGGCGACATCCGATGTGCTCGACTTCATCGGCGACAGCACCTTCTGGGGGCTTTCGGTCTCGGTGTGGCTGGCGATCATTCTTGCCATCGTCACCCATATCGCGCTGACGCGCTCACGGCCGGGCTGGCATGTGCTGGCGGTCGGCGGATCCAGGCGCTCGGCGCACAATGCCGGCATTCGCGTGCGCCGCACCGTGTTCATGACCTATGTCTTTTCCGGCTTCTGCGCCTCGATCGGCGGCTTCCTGATCGCATGCCGCCTGAGTGGGGCAGGGCCGGGCACCGGCCTCAACCTTGAGATCATGGCGCTGACGGCGGCGGTGGTCGGCGGCGTCAGCCTGGGTGGTGGCCGCGGCTCGGTCATCAAGGGGCTGATGGGCGCCATCATCGTGCTGACCATGACTAACGGGCTGATCCGGCTGGGCTATGGCACCGGCACCAACCAGATGGTGCTGGGCATCATGCTGGCGGTGGCGGTGACGATCGACATCCGCTGGCTGAAGAACCGCCATAAGGTGCTCAACGAAGTCTATGTCGCGCCGGTCTATCTCAAGATGGGCGAGACACAGTCTGCGGTGCCGGGCTCAGGCACGCCCTACGCGCTCGACAACCGGCTGTCGGCGGCCGACCATATCGGGCTCGGCGAGTTGGAAGGGCCGGAAGACGTCATCCTCGACCGCGACGACCATCTCTATTGCGGCACGCGCCATGGCGAGATCGTCCGCTTTTTCGCACCGGATTACGTTAAGTCGGAGGTGTTTGCCCATATCGGTGGTTTTCCGCTAGGCTTGGCCTTCGACAAATCGGGCAATCTGATCAGCTGCGTCGGCGCCATGGGGCTCTATTCCGTCTCACCGGATCGGGAAGTGAGGCGCTTGTCGGCCGAGACGTCGCGCTCCTGGACCTCGATCGTAGACGATGCGCGGCTGCGCGACCCCAATGATTGCGACATCGCGCCGGACGGGCGCATCTATTTCACTGACTCCACCAAGCGCTATGACGCCCACGATTGGGCGCTTGACTCGATCGAGAACCGCGCCACCGGCCGGCTGCTGGTCTATGACCCGAAGGACGGTTCGACGAAGACACTGCTCGACGGCTACCGCTACACCAACGGTGTGTGCATGGCGCATGACGGCAAGTCGCTGTTCTTCGCTGAGAGCTGGGCCTGCCGCGTGCATCGCTACTGGCTGGAAGGGCCGAAGGCGGGCGCCGCCGAATGCGTCATCCGCGACATGCCGGGCTATCCCGACAACATCAACCGCGCCTCCGACGGCAATTACTGGATGGCATGGCTCGGCATGCGCACGCCGAGCTTCGACCTGTCGCTGCGCCATCCCGATATGCGCAAGCGCATGACGCGCCGGCTGCCGCAGGACGAGTGGCTGTTCCCCAACATCAACACCGGCGGCGTGGTGAAATTCAACGACAAGGGCGGCATTATCGAGGCGATGGGCGACCTCACCGGCGGCGCGCATCCGATGGTCACCTCGATGCGCGAGCACAAGGGTTTCCTGTTCGTCGGCGGCATCCTCAACAACCGCATCGGCCGCTACAAGATTGCGGGCGCGGACCCGACCTGGACCAGCTCCGCTTCTTATTGGGGAACGCAGCCATGATCCTCGATCCCATCTTGGACATGTTTCGCGGCAAGGCCGTCACCATCCCGCCGCTCGACGGCGCCTTCCGGCCCAACACGCGGCTCGATGATGCGCCGGTTTTTGCCGGACTGATCGAACCCGACAATCTGCTGGTTGCCGATGGCCGGCTGCTCGCTTCCAGCGGCAACGCCATCTATTCGCTTGCCGCAGAAGTGGAGCCGAAGGTTGTCGAGACCTTTCCTTCCCCCATCACTGCGCTGGCTCTATCACTGTCGGGAGAACTGACGGTCGGACTTGAGAGCGGCAAGCTGCTGGTCGCCGGCAAGGAGGTTTCGCTGCCGTCTGGCGTCAGCTGCATCACCGCGCTTGCCTATGCCGAGGACGACACGTTGTGGCTGGCCAATGGCTCGGCTGAGCATGCGCCGTCGCTATGGGCCGCCGACCTGATGAAGAAGGGCGCGTCCGGATCGCTTTGGAGGCGGGACGCAGCCGGCGGCGGGTTCCGCAAAGTGGCCGGCGAGATCGCCTTTCCCTATGGGCTCCATCCCACGGGGCGAGATGTGCTGGTCAGCGAAAGCTGGCGTCACCAGCTTGTTCGCTTCGATGGTGCAACCGGTAGCCGCTCGACCGTGCTGACGCATCTGCCCGGCTATCCCGCGCGCCTTGCGCCGGCCGGCGATGGCGGCGCGTGGCTGGCCCTGTTCGCGCCGCGCAACCGGCTGATCGAATTCGTGCTGCAGGAAACGCATTACCGGCGCGACATGATCGACCAAGTGCCGCCGGCCTATTGGATCGCGCCGGCGCTGGCCTCCAACCGCAGCTTCCTCGAACCGCTGCAATGTGGCGGCATCCGCACCATGGGCATCCACAAGCCCTGGTCGCCGAGCCGCTCCTACGGGCTGGTGGTGAAGCTCGACCGGACCATGCAGCCGCAATTCAGCCTGCACAGCCGCGCCGACGGCACGCGCCACGGCATTTGCAGCGTGGCGGAGAAGGACGGACTTCTATTCATCGCCTCCAGGGGTGGCGATTGCGTGCTCGACGCGGGAGGTTTCTGATGGAACCGATCGTGCGCCTGGAAAATGTCACCAAGAACTATCGCGGCGTGCCCGCGGTCAGACAAGTCAGCTTCGAACTGCGCAAGGGCGAAATCCACGCGCTGCTCGGCGAGAATGGCGCCGGAAAATCGACACTGACCAAGATCATTGCCGGCGTCGTCGACGCCACTTCCGGCAAGATGTTCCACAAAGGCCGCGAGATCGCCTACGCCTCGCCGCATGCGGCGCTCGAGGCCGGCATCGCCATGGTGTTCCAGGAGACCAGCCTGGTGCCGTCGATGACAGTGGCGCAGAACCTCTATCTCGGCACCGAAAAGTTTCTCAACCGGCTGCGCGGCACCTACATTTCGGCGCAACAGTTTTTGCAATCGCTGAACTTCCCGGTCGACCCGAACGCCATGGTGGCAACGCTCGGCGCGGCCAAGCGTCAGATGGTCGAGATCGCGCGCGCCGTTCACCACAATGCCGAGATTATCATCTTCGACGAGCCGACGGCGACGCTGACGCCGGAGGAGAAGCGGCACTTTTTCGCACTGATCCGGCGGCTGAAGGCGAACGGCGTCTCGATCGTCTTCATCAGCCATGCATTGGAAGAGGCGCTAATGATCGCCGACCGCATCACAATCCTGCGCGATGGCGAGTTGGTCATAACCGACGACACATCGGCCTTCGATCGCGACAAGATCGTCGCCGCCATGGTAGGGCGCACTTTGTCGGGACAGATCTACCGCCAGCGCGACGAGGCGAAGCTGCGCAAGGCCGGCAAGAAGGTGCTGTCGGTGCAGGACATTTCGATGAGCAATGTCGTGCGCAACACCTCCTTCTCGATCTTTCAGGGACAGATCACCGGCGTGTTCGGGCTGATCGGCTCGGGCCGCACCGAGACCTTCAAGATCGTGTCGGGCATCTACAAGCGCGATTTCCTGCGCGGCGGCGCCATCGAGCTGGACGACCGGCCGGTACGCTATCTCGTGCCGAGCGAAGCGGTCGCCGACGGCATCGTCTACGTCTCCGAGGACCGCAAAAGCGAGGGCATTTTCGAGACGATGGGCATTGCCGAGAATTTGTTCGGCGGGCTCCTGGCGGCGGGCCGCGAAAAGGCCTGGGTGATCAACCAGCAGGAGATGCGCACGCTTTCCGCAGAATGGACGAAGACGCTGAACATCAAGGCGATAAACGACAACGCCCGCGTGGTCGAGCTTTCCGGTGGCAACCAGCAGAAGGTGGTGATCGGCAAGGGGCTGGTGCAGCAGCCGCGCATCGTCATCTTCGACGAGCCGACGCGCGGCGTCGATGTCGGCGCCATCGCCGAGATCCACCAGATCATCAACCGGCTGGCCGATGAGGGGCTGGCCGTGGTGGTGATCTCGTCCTACCTGCCGGAAATCATGAACCTGTCGGATCGGATTCTGGTGTGCCGACAGGGGCGCATCGTCGAGGAGTTCTCGCCGGCGGAGGCGACGGAGGAGAAGATCATGTATGCGGCAGTGCACTAGGTTGCCTGTCGGTGTTTGACGGTGCGCATACGTCACCAATTGGCCAAGGCCTCAGCGCCTTCGTCATGCTCGGGTCTCCGCGACGGCGCTTCGCGCCTGCTTCGCCCCTGAATGACGAAGCTGAGATGCTTCGGCCAATCGCCATGGTTCTGTCAGCATCAAAAACTGAATCGGAATAGCCGGTTAGCCGCCCTTGCTCGAGACCTGATTCAACCACCTGATCCACCGATTCAACGAAAGGAAACGCCATGGCCGCCACAAAACTCCTCAGCGATGCCGAGGTCGAAAAAATCCCGGTTGCGAAGGCTGTGTTCGACGACATCCGCGCGACGCGCAAGTCGGACTTCGTCAACAATTTCTGGCGCGGGCTGGCCAACGATCCGGCCTTGCTGAAACGGACATGGGACCAGGTGAAAGTGGTGATGGCTACGGAAAGCGCCATCGACCCGCTGACCAAGGAGATGATCTACATCGCTGTCTCCACCGCCAATGGCTGTTCCTATTGCGTCCATTCGCATACGGCAGCTGCCCGCGCCAAAGGCTTGACCGATGCGCAGCATGGCGAGCTGGCGTCGATCATCGGGCTGGCCGGGCAGACCAACCATCTGGTGACTGCGATGCAGATTCCGGTCGATCCTGAGTTTGAAGTGAGGTGAGGGGCGGATTTCCCTTCTCCCCTGTGGGAGAGGGGAAGCAGTGCGCTATGCCGGTCTGTAAACCTTCTCGGCCGTGTTCCAGAAGATATCCGCCTCGGCGGCTGCGCCATGCTTGCCTACCGCGGCGCGGTGCGCCTTGATCAGTTCGGCATGGGTCGTCCAGAGTTTTTCGATCGGGAAGTTGGAGCCGAACATCAGGTGGTCAGCGCCCAGAATGTCGATCGCATTGTCGACGATGTAGGCGATCAACGCCGGATCGTTGCGGTGGGCGAAGGTGCCGAGGCCCGATAGCTTGGCGTAGAAGTTCGGCGCTGTTGATAGCGTACTCAGGCCGGCTTTCCAGGCCTCGTTGGTTTCCGGCTCCATGCCGGTCAGCATGCCGGCATGGGTGAGGATGAAGTTGATCTGCGGGTTCTCGCCGACCAGCGTCAGCCCGTCCTTCATCTGGGCAGGGAAAAGCTGCAGGTCGAAGGACAGGCCATAGTCTTTAAGCCGCGCGACATTGGCCCGCACCTTGGGGTCGATGACCTGATCGGCCGAGGCAGCGAAGCGGAAGGCCGGCGTCTCGTGCCAATGCAGCTGCATGCGCACGCCGCGCAGCAGCGGGTACTTTTTCAATCGATCGATCTGGGGCCGGACATCGTCGACAGTCATATCGGTATAGCCGACGATAGCGTGCGGCCAGCCGGTCTCGTCGGCAGTCTTCTGCAGGAAGGCGACTTCTTTTTCGAAATCCTCCTTGGCCCAGTTGGTCTGGACATAGACGGCCTTCTCGACACCTGCGCCTTGCTGATCGGCGAGAAATTCCTCGATCGGATAGTCGCGGCGGATCGGTTCGTAGGGTCCGAAAATGCGCGGCACCATCGGCCCGACCAGCCATGGCTGGTCCTGCTGGCGCCAGATGTGGAAATGCGCGTCGATGGCTTTCTGCATCACAATACCCTTTTCCAGATTGCCGACGCCGCCGGGGCGGGGCGGGCGAGCGACAGGATGAAATCGGTGAGGCTCCCGAGCGACGAGCCGTCGATGAGATCGTCGAGATCAGGCAGGATGGCGCGGAGTGCTGCCGTGGCGGGAAGGAAACGCGGGTCACCGGCCAGCGGTGTGGCCAGCGACAGGCGAAAGGCGCGGGCGCTCAGCCGGCGCATTGCGGTCTCGAGATCGGCATGGTCGCCGCGCTCCAGCGCGTCCGACAGGATGATCACAGCGGCACCGCGGGCGAAAGCTGAGAAACGCGGCACCGAGAGGAAGGCGAGCAAGGTCGGTCCCATGCGCGTGCCGCCGTCCCAGTCGTCGACGAGTGCCGCCGCGCGGGCGAGAGCCTGGTCGCGATCGCGGATACGCAGTGCGGATGTGATGCGGGTGAGCCGCGTGCCGAAGGTGAAGATTTCGGCACGGTCAGCACCTTGTACGGCGGCGTGCGCCAGTTTGAGATAATCCGATGTATGCAGCTTCATCGAGCCGGAAACATCGATCAGGATCAGCAGCTTGCGCGGCACCGTCTGGCGGCGGCGCAGCTGCGGCGAGGGGATGTCGCCATCGGCGCTGACGATTTCGCGCAGCGAGCGGCGTAGATCGAGCTTGCCGCGCGAATGGGAGCGCACGGTGCGGAAGGAGCGGCGCGCGGGCAGGGTTGAAGCGAGCTTGCGGCGGAAGGGCCCAAGGCCATCGTCGTCGCGGAGGAAGTCGCGGCTGCTGAGCTGTTCGATTGCCGACGACAGCTCGCCGCCTTTCTCCTGGCGCGTGGTCTGTTTCTCCTCCTGGCGCGTGCCGTGATCGTCCTTGATGCGGGTTTCCTCGTCTTCCTCGCCTTCGATCGAGGGTTGGCCATCGCCATGGAAGTGATTGCGAAAATGCGCCTCGAATTCGCCGCGGCGATCGGGCGGGGGGGCAAGCGTTGCGATCGCCGCCTCGCGGATGTCGGCCATTGAGCGGGGGCCGAGCAGGGTGACCGCCTGCATGAAGCTGGAGACCTGCTCGGGGGCAACGGCAAAAGCGTGGCGGCGCAGAAGGCGGGCGAAGTCGAGGAAGGGCGCGGAGGCGAGAGGAAGGGTTCCCTGACGCATCATTCCTTCGCGCCCCCCTCTGTCCTGCCGGACATCTCGCCCTCAAGGGGGGAGATTGGCGGCTTCGGCGCCTTGCTCAGGTCTGCAACTCTGGAGATTGGCGAAAGCCACAATGACAGCTGATCTCCCCCCTTGAGGGCGAGATGTCCGGCAGGACAGAGGGGGGTGCTGTCCCGCCGGCGTTGCGAATTGCCGAGGTCCCGGCTCACCCTAGCGCCTCCTCGACAATCCGGCCAAGCTCGGGTGCGATATAAGACAAATCTTCCTCGTCCTTGATCAGCACGCCGATGGCGCGGCGGAAGGCTTGCGGCCACGGGCTGCCGCCCTTCTCCAGGATGGTGGCGGCGTTGGCCCATTCTACGGCCTCGGAGATGCCGGGCGGCTTGGCTAGCGGCCGGGCGCGAATGGTCTGGACGGCGGCTGCCACGGCCCGCGCGGTGGTCTCGGCGACATCGCCGGCGCGCAGCATGATGATGGCGGCTTCGCGCTCGGCGTCGGGATAGCCGATCCAGTGATAGACGCAACGCCGACGCAGCGCCTCCGCCAGTTCGCGGGTTCGGTTCGAGGTCAGGATGACGATCGGCTGCGCCTCGGCGCGGATCGTGCCGCGCTCAGGGATGCTGATTTGGAAATCGGAAAGGAATTCGAGAAGCAGCGCTTCGAATTCGTGGTCGGAGCGGTCGATCTCGTCGACCAGCAGCACGCGCTGCTCCGGCGCCCGCAGCGCCTGCAGCAATGGCCGCGCGATCAGAAAGCGGTCGTCATAGATGTCGATCTCATGCTCGCCGGCATGGCGGATGGCGAGCAGCTGGCGCTGGTAATTCCATTCGTAGAGCGCGTGCGCAGCGTCGATGCCTTCATAGCATTGCAGCCGCACCAGATCTCGGCCGAGGAGCTGTGCGACCGCCTTGGCAGCTTCGGTCTTGCCGACGCCGGGCGCGCCTTCCAGCAGCAGCGGCTTGCCGAGCCGTATCGCCAGGAAGATGGCGGTGGCCAGGCTGTCGTCGGCGAGGTAGCGCGAAGCAGCGAGATGCTGTGCCACTGCCTCCGGCGAGGTCGCGACAGTCACGGCATTCGGCTCCTGCATGTCGTCCTCAGTTCGCCGCTTGCGCCTTCAGCGCGCGCAATATGCGCTCCGGTGTGATCGGCAGCGTGTCGATGCGCACGCCGACGGCGTCGAAGACGGCATTGGCAACCGCGGGGATCTGCGGGTTCGCGCACATTTCGCCTGGTCCTTTGGCACCGTAAGGACCATCCGCCGACGGCCGCTCCAACACGATGATCTCGGTTTGGGCGAGATCGCCCGGTCCCGGCATCAGATACTGGTTGAAGTCGGTGCCGCCATGGTCGCGGTTGGGATAATAGGGCTCGGTCGTTTCGTAGAGCGCGTGGCTGATGCCCATCCAGGAACCGCCGACCAGTTGCTGCTCGACCATTTTCGGGTTCAGCGCGCGGCCGATCTCAAAGACGTTCTTCACGGTCAGCACCGTAACCTCGCCCGTCTCGTCATCGACCTCGACTTCGGCCACCGTGCAGGCATGGGCGTAACAGGTCGACGGCTTCATCGCGCCGGTCTCTTTCTCCGGATAGGAGCGCGGGATCAGGAACATGCCGCGCCCGGATATCGAGCGCCCGCGCTTGAAATGCGCCGACAAGGCGACATCGAAGATCGAGATCGACTTTTGCGGCGCGCCCTTGACCAGAATATTGCCCTGGCCGTCAGTCTCAAGGTCGGAAGCGTTGACCTCCAGCTCTTCCGCCGCCACTTCCAACATCACCTGGCGCGCTTCCTTGGCCGCCTGGATGACGGCATTGCCGGCGCGGTGGGTGCCGCGCGAGGCGAAGGTACCCATGCAGTGCGGGCCGGTGTCGGTGTCGGCGGTGTCGATGGTGACCCGGTCGGTCGGCACGCCGATGGTCTCGGCGCAGATCTGCGCCATGATCTGCTTCAGGCCCTGGCCGAGATCGACCGACGAAAGTGTGACCATAAAATTGCCGGTCGGCGTCGAATGCACCAGCGCCTGCGTCGGGTCGCCGCCAAGGTTCATGCCCGTCGGGTAGTTGATCGCGGCGACGCCGCGTCCGCGCCTTATCGCCATCTCAAGCTCCCTTCGTGTAGGAGGACATCGCCATATACTTCTCCGCCACCGGCCAGTTGGCGGCGCGCGACGCCTCCTGCATGCACTCGATCAGCGCCGCTCCTTCGGTCGGCTGGCGATGCGCCTTCATGTCGCCATCGCGATAGGCGTTGATGAAGCGGAATTCGAGCGGGTCCATGCCGATCAGCCGCGCCAGCTTGTCCATCTGCACCTCAAGCGCGAAGTCGCCGATGGTGACGCCGAAGCCGCGCATGGCGGAGGAGGGGGTGCGGTTGGTGTAGACGCAATAAGTGTCGATCCAGACATTGGGAATGGTGTAGGGCCCGGGATAGTGCGCCGCTCCCTTCTGCGCGCCATAAGGCGAATGGCGCGAATAGGCGCCGGCATCGGTATAGCCGGTCACCTTGCGCGCAACGATGCGGCCGTCGTTCATCACGCCGTCCTTGATGATTATCTTTTCGGCCGCTCGGGGTGACGAGATCTGCATCTCCTCCTCGCGGCTGTAGATGAAGGAGACGGGACGTCCTGTGAGCTTGGCGCCAAGAATGGCGATCGGCTCGACGATGACGTCGACCTTGCCGCCAAAGCCGCCGCCGACGGTGCCGCCGGCGAAATGCAGTTTGGAGCCGGGCATCTGCAGGATGATCGAGGCGTTGTCGAGGGTGAAGAACATCGCCTGGGTGTTGGTGTAGCAGGTGAAGCGGTCATTGCCTTCGGGCACCACGACGCAACCGGTGGTCTCGGTCGGCGCATGCTCGATCGGCGAGGATTGATAACTCTGTTCGAGGATGTGGTCGGCGCCGGCAAAGCCCGCCTCGACATCGCCGAAGCGCACCTTGCGGCACTCGCCGCTGTCATAGAGATAATAGTTCTGGCCGTGATATTCGTTGACCAAAGGCGCGCCGGGCTTCAGCGCTTCCTCCATGTCGAAGACGGCCGGCAGCACCTCGTAGTCGACCTTGACCTTGGCTGCCGCTTCCTGAGCCGCGCGCTCGGTCTCGGCCAGCACCGCCACCACGGCCTCGCCCTTCCAGCGCACCTTGCCGTCGGCCAGCACCGTCTCGTCCTCCGGCCCGACCTGGATCAGGATCAGGATGGTGTAGACATTGTGCGGAACGTCCCTGGCAGTGAGGATTTTCACCACGCCGGGATGCTTCTCCGCTTCGGAAGTGTCGATCGAACGGATGCGGGCATGGTGGTGCGGACTGCGCACCATTTTCAGGTGAAGCATATTCGGGACGTTGCGGTCGGCGAAATAGGCGGTCTTGCCCGTCACATGTCCCGGCGAATCCAGCCGCGGCCGCCCATGGCCGATCTCGTGCAGGCCGTCCTTGCGCTGATCGGCGAAATAGTTTTTGCGCAGTTCCATTCTTTTGGTCCTTAGGCCGCGTTCTGCGAATTGGCTCGGGCCGCGGTCAGCACCGCCTGGATGATCGGCTCGTAGCCGGTGCAGCGGCAGATGTTGCCGGACAGCGCCTCGACCACATCCTCGCGGCTCGGATTGGGGGTATGGTCGAGCAGCACCTTGGCGGCCATGATCATGCCCGGCGTGCAGAAGCCGCATTGTGTGGCGAAGGCGTCGAGGAAGGCACGCTGCAGCGGATGCAGGACGCCGGCCTCAGCGAGGCCCGATGTGGTGCGAATGTCGGCGCCGCCGCAGGTCTCGGCCAGGGTCAGGCAAGAGAGCCGGAGTTCGCCGTCGATGATGACCGAACAGGCGCCGCAGGTGCCCTGGTGGCAGCCGCCCTTGGGCGAGGTGTCGCCGATCTTGTCGCGCAGCGCGTGCAGCAGCGTCGTGCCGCTGTCGACAATTTCGGCCTTCTCCGAGCCGTTGAGCGTGAACTGAACCGGAACCTTTGCCATGTTTTCCTCCCAGCGCGCCTGCCCGGTTGATCGGACAGACGCGCGCCCCCCAAGCGGTGGTTAAGTAAGCAGCAGCCGGCCGAGATGGACCGGCAGAACCTCGGCGCGATACCAGGCGCTGGCGATCGGGTCGGTGATTGGCGAAGTGCCTTCACCGGCTGCAGCCAGCGCCGCTGCGACGCCGTCCTGCTCGAGCCTGCTGCCGATCAGTGCCTTTTCCGCAGCACGGGCGCGCATCGGCCGGTCTGCCATGCAGCCGAGCGCGATCCGCGCCGAGGAGACAGTGCCGTCGCCGGCCTGTTCGAGAACGGCGGCGATGCTGATCACGGAGACGCCCTTCGGCTTGACCCGCGACACTTTCAGGAAGCGGAAATTCTTGGCCTTCGGCAACGCGAAGGCGACTGATGTGACGATGGCGCGGCTGTCGTCCCGCCTGGCCAGAAAATCCTCGATAGGCAATTCCCCATCATCGGTGCCGACCGTCGCATCCAACGCCAGCAGGGCGACAGCGAAATCACCGTAGGGCGAGGGTGCGAACAGATTGCCGCCGACAGTCGCCATATTGCGGATCGCCGGGCCGCCGACGGCGCGCGCAGCCTTGGACAGCGCCGCAAGCTCGGGATGGCGGGCGATGGCCGCCATTGTCACCGAAGCGCCGATGCGGACCTTGCCGCCGGCAACGGTGATCCCGGAGAGGGTCGGATCGGTCGAGCGGACGAGGCCGGTGACGGAGACATCGCCTTCATTGGCGGCGCGCACGACCAGCGTGCCGCCGCCGAGATAGCGGGTGCCGGGCGCCTTCAGCGCCGCGTTGGCATCCCTGACGGCCGAAAAGGTCTGGAGGGCAAGCGCCATGGCAGTCTCCCCTGACTCAGCTCTGGCCAGAAAAATGGCTCTTCAACGCATTGAAGCCACCCTGGAAGACATTGGCGGCCATGCCGGCGGCGATCTTGTCGGCCTCTTCGGGCGCCGCGTCGAAAGTTGCGGTCCATTCTGCATAGGTGCGGTCGCCGTCGGTCACGCGGCGCAATTGCAGCGTTGCCTTGTGATTGGTCAGCGGCTGCGGCGTCTCCAGGATGGAGTAGCTGACGCGGAAATTCGAATCGGAGAAGTCGAGCAGTTTCTCGCGGATACGCGCGCCGCTGGCGAGCTCGAAATTACGCACGCAGCCGATGGTTTCGGCGCTCTTGCCGTCTTCGATATGGCTCTTGACCATGCGCGGATGCCAGCCCGGCAGGCCGTTGAAGTCGCGTATGCGCGCCCAGACCTTTTCGACCGGCGCGTCGATGACGCTGGAGACGGTGACTTCAGCCATATGATCATTCCCCTACGAATTCGATACGCTGCAGGGTAGGGCGGCGGCCGGCGCTGCGCTTATCAATGGGTCTTGCGGCCCTATCAAGGAGTCTGAAAAAGAACAGCCCGTTCAGGCCATGGCACGCGCCGCTTCGCGGTAAAGCGTCGGCGGCACGCCGACATGGTCGCGGAAGAAGCGCGAGAAATTGCCCTGGGTGGTGAAGCCGAGATTGCAGGCGACCGAGATCAGCGGCTCCTGCGACCACTGCAGCTGCCGCACGGCTTCCTCCATGCGCAGCGTGTTCCAGTAGACGTTGGGCGTCAGATTGGTCTGTTCCTTGAATAAAGCAAAGAAGTGCGGCCGCGACAGGCCGACGCTGCGGGCGACGTCGTCGAACGAGATGCGTTCGCAGACATTGGCCTTCATCAGCTGGATTGCCTTGCGGACGCGGAAATCCTGCATTGTGTTGACCCGGATGCGCGCCTCCTGCGGCGCCGAGGCGTCGGCGGCGTCGAGCAGGCTATCGATGAAGCGCTCGATCTCGTAATTGGCGACGTCGTCGATGCTTTCATTATCGCTCAAATGGTCGAGCAGGTTGGCGGCGGCCTGGTGCAGCCAGGGTTCGAGCGTGATCGCAGCCTGTGCAAACAACGGCGCCGACGAAGGCAGGTCGCGGCGCCGGCGCGCCCAATCCGGATCGATGTAGAAAGCGAGGAACAGGCCGGGCCTGCCGTTCTGCGACAGAATGTGGCTGTGCGGCTGGTAGGAATTGATGCCGGCGGCGGTGCCGGGACCCAGCGGCACCGTCTCGCGGCCGACGGTCATCTCGCCGGCCGTGCCCTCCAGCCAGATGATGATGTGGGCCTCGACATGCGCATGGGTGACGAAGTCGCTGGCGACATTCAGGACAGAAACATGTCCGAACCGGCCCCAATAGAGCCTGATCGCGTCCGTCATGGGTTATACCTCCCGCAGACGACTGGCCTCCCTTCGCCTGCGACGGGATTGTGCGGCTGAGTTCGGGCTCGCGTCAAGGCGCGGGGCGAAAGCCGCTGTGTGCTGCCGGCCGTAGTGGTGGATTTTCAGACTGAGCGATAGGGTTTCCCGTCAAACCGAAGCCGTCATGCCGCCGTCGACATAAAGCGTATGGCCGTTGACGAAGGATGAGGCGTCGGAGGCGAGGAACACGGCGGCGCCGATCAGTTCGTCGACATACCCCCAGCGGCCAGCCGGCGTGCGCTTTTCCAGCCAGGCGGAGAATTCCTGGTTGTCGACCAGCGCCTGGTTCATCTCGGTGCGGAAATAGCCGGGGGCGATGGCATTGACCTGCAAGCCGTATTTCGCCCAGTCGGTGCACATGCCACGTGTCAAATTGCGGATTGCGCCCTTGGTGGCCGTATAGGGCGCGATGTTGGGCCGGGCGAGTTCGCTCTGCACCGAGCCGATGTTGATGATCTTGCCCTTGCCGCGCGCGATCATATTGCGGGCGACCGCCTTGCCGGCATGGAAGGCGCCGGAGACATTGGTCTTGAACAGCCGCTCCCACTGCTCCTCGGGAAAGTCCTCGAGCGGAGCGCGGAACTGCACGCCGGCATTGTTGATCAGGATGTCGATGGCGCCGATCTCGGCCTCGATGCGGGCGACATCGGCATCGACCGCGCGAAAATCCGTCACGTCGAAGGTCGAGGGGTGCGCTTTGAAGCCAGCGTCGCGCAAGCCGGCGACAGCACCGGCAACCTTGCCGGCATCGCGGCCGTTGAGCACGACACTTGCGCCATGCTCGGCAAGGCCGCGCGCCAGCGCCAGGCCGATGCCTTGGCCGGAGCCCGTAATCAGCGCCAGCCGGCCGTTGAGGTCGAACAGGGATTTCGATGTCAAAGCAACGGTTTCCAGCCGAAAGATTCAGTCCAAAAACATTCAGTCATTGCGCCTGAAGTTGCGGATCCGGTCGAACAGCACCGCGAGCAGGATGGCGCCGCCGATGAACACGCCTTGCCAGAAAGCATTGATGCCGAGCAGACCAAGGCTGTTGCGGATCACTTCGATGAGCGCGGCACCGACAATGGCGCCGAAAGCGGTGCCGACGCCGCCGGCGAGATTGGCGCCGCCGATCACGGTGGCGGCGATGACCTGCAGTTCCATGCCGGTTCCGAGATTGGTGGTGACGGCGCCAAGCCATCCGGTCTGGATGATGCCGGCAATGCCCGCCGCCAGCGCCGAGATCATATAGACGGCGACCTTGATCTGCTTTACCGGAACGCCGGTCAGCGTCGCCGCGTGCTCATTGCCGCCAATGGCGAAGATGTGGCGGCCAAACTTGGTCCAGCGCAGCGTGAAGCCGGTGATCAGCGCCAAAAGGATCATGTAGAGCACCGGATTGGCGATGCCGAACACCCAGGCACCGCCGCCCAGCGCCAGAAGCTTGTCGTGATCGGGGCCGAACTGGAAGACGACGGTGTTGTTGGAGGCGACCATGGCGAGGCTGCGGGCAATCGACAGCATACCGAGCGTCACCACGAAGGGTGGAAAGCCGAGATAGGCGATCATGATGCCGTTGAAGGCGCCTATGGCGAGCGCGGTGGCGATCGAGGCGAGGATGCCGACTTCTATGGAGTAGCCGGCATGCATGGTGACGGCCAGCACCATCGACGACAGGCAGAGCACCGAACCGACCGACAGGTCGATGCCGCCGGTGATGATGACGAAGGTCATGCCGAGCGCGATGATGGCGACGAAGGTGATGTTGCGGGTGATGTTGTAAAGGTTCTTCGACGTGGCGAAGGCGTCGGTGGCAAAAGACAGGAACAGGCAGGCCAGGATGACCGCGATCACCACCCAGAAGGTCTGGCTGGCAAACAGTCTTGCCGGCAAGGATTGTTGTTTTTGTTCGATCGGCTGGTCAATTGTCAGTGCCATCGTCGACCTTCATGTGCTGTGCGTGGTGAAATTCGCTGAGATCAAACCTGTTCGATGGCGCCGGTGATCAGCCCGGTGACTTCCTCGGGCGAACTTGACGCAATCGTCTTGTCGGCGACCTTGCGGCCGCGCCGCATGACGATGACGCGGTCGGCGACGGTGAACACGTCAGGCATGCGGTGGCTGATCAGCACCACTGCGATGCCTTGGTCGCGCAAATGGCGGATCAGGTTCAGCACTTCGGCGACCTGGCGCACCGAGATCGCGGCCGTCGGTTCGTCCATCAACACGATCTTGGCCTGCGACAGCATGGTGCGGGCAATCGCTACTGCCTGGCGCTGGCCGCCCGACATCTGCTTGACAAGGTCGCGCGGACGGGTCTCGGACTTCAACTCGGCGAAGAGCTGGCCGGCGCGCTTGTACATGGCGGCATAGTCGAGGATGCGTAAAGGGCCGAGGCCGCGGCGCAATTCACGGCCGAGATAGACATTGGCGGCGGCGGTCAGATTGTTGCACAGCGCCAGGTCCTGGTGGACGATCTCGATGCCGTGCTGGCGAGCTTCCGCCGGCTTGTGCAGGATCAACTCCTTGCCGTCCATGCGCATGACGCCATGGCTGGGGCGGAAATTGCCGGCGATCATCTTGACCAGTGTCGACTTGCCGGCGCCGTTGTCGCCCATCAGGCCGACCACCTGTCCGGGCTCGATCGACAGCGATACGTCGTTGACCGCCTGGATGGCGCCGAAATGCCTCGAGATATTGGTGAGTTCGAGAACCGCCACCAGTCTTTGCCTCCCCGTGTTTTGCGACCCGCTGCTGTTCCCGGCGTGAATGCCGGCGCTGCTTTGGCCCCGCTCTCCCCATCTCCTCCCGGAAACAGCGTCAGCGTTCTTTTACGCAAAAGCCGGCGCTCGTCAATCAATTGTCGGACGAATTGAAGCGTTGGTCATCCAAAAATCCGTTTTGTAGGACAAATAGCATTGACGTTGGCCGCAAGCCGATATTAGCTAAGCGTCGGAGGAGATTATGCCGATGCCGCTGGCGGTTAGCCGGGCGGAATCGGCGGAGGTTATCGGTCGAGGTTGCGGCGCCACCCATGTGTTGAGCCGGGCCAATGCCGCATCTGGAAATGCTTATCGATCTGTCTTGGCGACACGAGTGCTCGTGAAACGAACCTCGGTCATTAAGCATCCGGTCGATCTGTGTGGCGGGCACGCCGTGTCCGTCTGTTTCAAGGGAGGACTGACATGAGGAAAACACTTTTGCTCGCCGCCGTCGCCGCCATGGCGCTGGGCGCCGGGCCGGCTTTGGCCAAGAAACAGCTCGTCATCGTGGTGAAGGGTCTCGACAATCCATTCTTCGAAGCCATCCACCAGGGTTGCGAGAAATGGAACAAGGAAAATGCCAGCTCGGAATATGAATGCTTCTACACCGGCCCGGCGTCGACCTCGGACGAGGCCGGCGAGGCGCAGATCGTTCAGGACATGCTGAGCAAGGCCGACACGGTGGCAATGGCGATTTCGCCATCCAACGCGCCGCTGATCGCTCAGACGATCAAGACCGCCAATCCGACGATCCCGATCATGACGCTCGACGCCGATCTCAGCAAGGAAGATGCCGCGCTGCGCAAGACCTATCTCGGGACCGACAACTATTTGATGGGTCACAAGATCGGCGAGTACATCAAGAAGGGCAAGCCGAACGGCGGCACGATCTGTACCATCGAAGGCAATCCCGCGGCCGACAACATCCTGCGCCGGGCGCAGGGCATGCGTGACGCGCTGTCGGGCAAGGAAGGCCTGGCGGCACTTGCCGGCGAAGGCGGCTGGACCGAAGTTGCCGGTTGCCCGGTGTTCACCAATGACGACGGCGCCAAGGGCGTGCAGGCGATGACCGACATCCTCGCCGCCAATCCCAAGCTCGACGCCTTCGGCATCATGGGCGGCTGGCCGCTGTTTGGCGCACCGCAGCCCTATCGCGACCTGTTCGGGCCGCTCAAGGACCGCATCGCCAGCAACGACTTCGTCATTGGCGCCGCCGATACGATCGGCGATGAAGTGGCGATCGCCCGTGACGGCCTTGTGACCGCTCTGGTCGGTCAGCGGCCGTTCGAAATGGGCTACAAGGCACCATCGGTGATGATCGACCTGGTCGAAGGCAAGGCGGTCGCCGATCCGGTGTTCACCGGCCTCGACGAATGCACCAAGGACACGGTCGACACCTGCATCCAGAAGTAGGTTCTCGATTTCGGGGCGCCCTTTGACGGGCGCCCCGTCTCTTCCCGGACGGACGCAACGGTTGGGGCAGCAGGCTCCGGCTTTGACACGCCTGTAGTTTGGATTTTCGGCAACGAGATCGGCGCGCCGTGCAGGTTCGGACCATTCCGGACGCAGACGGCCGACGCATTGGAACGTGAATGCCGGACGAGAAATCAAAGAAGCGAGCCGAGCGGGCCAAGGCACAAACCAGCCTCGGTCCGGCTGTCATGCGCAGGGCCGGTGCCGCGCATTTTCCGGGAGCGAGCGTCCATGTCTCGCTGGCCGGCGAGATTGGCCTCAGGATCGTGCGCGGCGACTATCCGCCCGGCACCATTCTGCCCAACGAGGCCAAATGGGCCGAGACCTTCGATGTCAGTCGTTCGGCGGTGCGCGAAGCCATCAAGATGCTGATGGCCAAAAGCCTGCTGGCTTCACGGCCCAAGATCGGCAGCTGGGTCGAGCCCAGGGAACGCTGGAACCTGCTCGACCGCGATGTGCTGGCCTGGTACGCGACCGGGCCGGACCGGGAGGCCTTCCTGCGCACGGTGCAGGAGTTCCGTCACATCATCGAGCCGGAAGCGTCGGCCTTTGCCGCCACGCGGCGCAGCGACGAGCAGATGGACGAGATCAGCCAGGCCTGTCGTGAGATGGGCGAGGCTCTGAACCTGCAGGAGCGTATCCGCGCCGATACGCGTTTTCACCTCGCCATACTGCGCGCCTCGGGCAACGATCTGCTGGTGCCGCTTGGCGTTCTGATCGAGTCGGCGCTCGATCATCTCTTTGTCTTCGTCACACGCGAGACCAGCGATCAGCGGCGGGCGCAGGCGCTGCATGAGGCGATCGAGAAGAACATCCGCCTCCAGCGTCCTGCGGCCGCGCGCAATGCGGTGCACAAACTGCTCGCCAACACCGACGATGTTATCGGCCGGTCGAGGCGCTGACACAGGCTTTTCGCCACCTCAAATCGTCTGCTTCTTGCCATCCTTGCTGGGCATCAGGTCGACGCCGTTGACCTTGCCGATATATGTCGCCAGCATCGGCACGAATTGCTCGGCCGGGCCAGTGGCATGGGCACCGGCGAAGGAGTTCTTGGTGGCGTTGCCGAGCGGGTTGGCGATGCCGGCCGCACCCGCCATCGATTCCAGATAGGTCAGGTCCTTGAAGGCGTTGGCGATGGTGAATTTATGCGCGTCGCGGTCGCCCTCCAGCGTCCAGCGCATGAAGGTCTGGTAGAAGCCGCAATCCATGCGGCCGTTGCGGATGACGCTGTCGAAACGCGGTGGCGAGATGCCGACCTTTTCGGCCAGCGCCAGCGCCTCGGAATAGATCGCGGCATAGCCCAGCGAGATGAAGTTGTTGAGCAGCTTCATGCGGTGGCCGTCACCTGTATCGCCAATATGGACGATGCGGCCGGCCCAGGTTTCGATGACCGGCTTCACACGGGCAAACAGCGCGTCGGGCGCGCCGACCATGGCGTCGAGCGTGCCTTCCCAGGCTTCCTTCGGCGTGCGGCTGAGCGGTGCATCGACGAAGTCGACGCCGATCTCCTTCAGTTCCGCCGCCAGCGCCACGGTCGAGACCGGATCGGCGGTCGAGCAATCGACGACAACCGAGCCTCTTTTCAGGCCCTCCTTGAGGCCGCCGGGGCCACGGATGATGGCTTCGACCTCGCGCGAGCCGGTGACGCAGATGAAGACGATATCGGATGCCGCTGCCAACTCACGCGAGGTGGCCACTTCCTTCGCACCGCGGCCAGCCAAGTCTTCCGCCGGCTTGCGGTTCTTGCGGCCGAGGAAGGTCAGGCCATAGCCCTTGTCGACGATGTTCTTGGCAATGCCGTGCCCCATCAGGCCAAGGCCGATAAAGCCGATCTTTTCGCTCGCGGCGGTCGTGGTCATGTCTTGAAGTCCTGTTGCGATGATTGATATTGGGCGCCGCCGTCTTGCGGGCGAGGGTGGTTGCGGAATGCCATATTGTCTGACAATACACAGAAATCCTAGGCATTGGAGACGAAAATGACGAAGCGGATCATGTTCACCGGCGGCAGCGGCAAGGCCGGTCGCCATGTCGTGCAATATCTGATCGAACAGGGCTGCCAGGTGCTCAACATCGACACCAGGCCGCTCGACAATCCCAAGGTACGCACGCTGATCACCGACATCACCGACAGCGGCCAGGTGTTCAACGCGCTGTCGAGCTATATGGGTCTGCACGAATTCGACCCGTCGCTGCGCCCGCAGCCGGTCGATGCCGTGGTGCATTTCGCCGCCATACCGCGCATCATGATCACGACCGACAATGAGGTGTTCCGCATCAATGCGATGGGCACCTACAACGTCATCGAGGCGGCGGTGAAACTCGGCATCCCCAAGGTGGTGATCGCGTCCAGCGAGACCACCTATGGCGTGGTGTTCGCCAACGAACCGCGCGACCCCAAATATTTTCCCCTCGATGAAGAATACGACGTCGATCCGATGGACAGCTATGCTCTGTCCAAGGTCGTCAACGAGCACACGGCGCGCGCCTTTGCGCAGCGCAACGGCACCGATATCTATGCCTTGCGCATCGGCAACGTCATCGAGCCGCACGAATATTCGCTGTTTCCGAAGTGGTTTGCCGATCCGGGCTTTCGCAAGCGCATCGCCTGGAGCTATGTCGACGCGCGCGATCTCGGCCAGATCACGCTGCGCGCCGTTGAAACGGACGGGCTCGGCTTCCAGGTGTTCAACGCGGCCAATGACGATACCTCGTCCGACCTGCCGACAGCGGAACTTTTGAAGCGGTTTTACCCCGACGTGCCGGTCAAGGCGGAGCTCGACGAATACGAGACGCTGCTTTCCAACCGCAAAGCCAGGGACATGCTTGGCTTCCGTCCCGAGCACAGCTGGCGCAAATACGTCAAATAGGCCGGCCGGGGGCAAGGTTGCGACCTGATCTGTGCACAGCCGCAGCCTTTGCCGTCAACGTCCCGCCCTTTGCTTGACAGCTTCCGAAATCCGGACTTTGTGGAGGCATGAGGGACGGAAAGCCGAATAAGGGAAAGATGCCTGAAAAGGCGGCATCCGCAGAGCGCCCGGCGACCCTTCGCCGGGCTGACGCGGCCCGGATGCCCGGCACCAGCGTGCATGCGTCACTGGCCAGCGAAATCGGGCTTCGGATTGTGCGCGGCGACTATCCGCCGGGCACCATCCTGCCCAATGAAGCCAAATGGTCTGAAACCTTCAACGTCAGCCGCTCGGCGGTGCGTGAGGCGATCAAGATGCTGATGGCCAAAAGCCTTCTGGCATCACGCCCTAAAATCGGCAGCTGGGTGGAGCCCAGGGAGCGCTGGAACCTGCTCGATCGCGATGTGCTCGCCTGGTACGCGACCGCGCCCGACCGTGAGGTGTTCCTGAAGACGGTGCAGGAATTCCGCCACATCATCGAGCCGGAAGCGACTGCCTTCGCCGCCATGCGACGCACCGAGGAGCAGATGGCCGAGATCAGCCAGGCCTGCCGCGAGATGGGCGAGGCGTCGAGCCTGCAGGAGCGCACGCGCGCCGACACACGCTTTCATCTCGCCATCCTGCGCGCCTCCGGCAACGATCTGCTGGTGCCGCTCGGCGTGCTGATCGAATCCGCCTTCGATCATCTGTTCACCTATACGACGCGCGAACTCGACGATCTGCAGCATGCACAGCAACTGCACGAGGCGATCGAGAAGGCCATCCGCCTGCAGCGGCCGGATGCGGCCCGCAACGCGGTGCGCAAGCTGCTCGCCAATACAGACGGCGTCATCAACACCCGGTAGGATGTGCTGATATTCAGGTGAGGCCGGCCTGCAAACGCCGGCTTTCGCGCTTCACGTACTTAAGTACGCTCCGCTCCGGTTCTCGAAACCCAATGTGTTCGGCGCGGCCTGACCTGAATCTCAACACATCCTGCGAGCGCTCAGCCGGCCTGCGAAGTGGCCAAATGCTGCCTGGTCAGCGCGATCAGCAGCGCCTGGTCGCGGGCGGCGTGCTCGGGGCGGTTGACCACCTCGTCGCGATTGACGATCGCACCCCAGAAGCCGCGCAGTTCCTCGACGAAGGCTTCACCGTAGCCGGCGCGCAGATCCTTCGTCGACAGTGTGTGGCCGTCCGAGGTCTTCACAGTCAGCCGGGTCGGGTGATGGTTGAGCCAGGGCGAGGGGAATTCGAGCTCGAGGCTGGCATCGTCGAAGAACAGCGTGATGCGTTCCTTGTAGTCGGCGAGCTTCGGCACGGTGAGATGCGTCATCGTCCACAGCGCCTGGCCGTCGAGCAGTTTTACTGCGCCCTGGCCGCCATCGCCATTGGCGAAGATCTGCGCGCCGACGACCTCGCCATCCGGCACGCTGAGCGCGTCGAGCAGGCCGTGTACGGCATTCACATCGTGAATCAAGGCGGAGCTGTAAGCGGCGGTAAATCCACGGAAAGCCAGATCGTTCAAAGGCTGGCCGATAGCGCGTTCGACCTGTTGTTTCTGCCTGGCTTGCGCGGCGGCAATCAGCTCCTCGGGAATGTCGTTGCCGCGCTTGTAGCGCTGGTGGGCGATGAACGGCCAGGCATCGGGATCGTTAACCTCGACCGAGACGGACCGCAACGTCTTTGCCGTGCCGGGCAGCGAGGCCAGCGCCAGCCGGTAGCTCGGATCGAAGCGCTTCATATAGCCGACCTGCATGACCTTGCCGGCCTTATCGCGCGCGGCGATGATCTCGGCGATTTCCGCCGGGGAATAGCAGAGCGGCTTTTCGCAGAAGACATGCAGGCCGCGCCCCAGTGCGGCCAGCACCTGCTCGTGATGCAGCGGGTCGGGCGAGCCGATCACGACGGCGTCGAGCTTATGGTCGAACAGTTGCTCCGGCGTTTCGAAATTGGCGATGCCGTGAACTTCGCTGACATATTCCCGCGAAATCCTTGACGGGTCGGCGACGCCGACCAGTTCGAACAGGTCGCCGAGCCGCAACAGATTCGGAATATGCTCGACCTGCGAGATCATGCCGGCGCCGATAACGCCAACCCGTATCCTGCTCATGCTGCTAAAACTCTCTGCAAAGTGTTCCAGGCTCAGGGTGCGGCGGCCGGCCGATTGCCGATCTGCGCCAACAGCCCGGCAATCTCAGCTTCCACCGCCTTCAGATCCTCGCCGCCCGACATGATGGAAATCACCTCGTCGCGCGAGATCTCGGACTTTGCGTATGTGCCGCGATTGCGGCCGCGGTTGAGCAGCGTGAAAGTGTCACCGACAGGGTAGGCGTGGTGGATGTTGTGGCTGATGAAGATCACCGCCAGCCCGCGCATGCGCGCCTCGATGATGAATTTCAGCACCATGGCCGCCTGATGCACGCCGAGCGCCGAGGTCGGCTCGTCAAGGATCAGCACCTTTGCGCCGAAGTGGACTGCGCGCGCGATTGCCACCGATTGGCGCTCGCCGCCCGACAGCGTGCCGACGGCCTGCGTCGGGTCGCGCACGTCGATGCCGATATCGGCCATCGCCTGGCGGGCAATTGTGTTGGCGCGCTCCTTGTCGAAGCGCGAGAAGGGCAGGCGGCTTCTGGTCGGCTCGCGGCCGAGGAAGAAATTGCGCGTGATCGACATCAGCGAGATCATGCCGAGGTCCTGGAAGACCGTCGCGACGCCGAGGTCCTGCGCGTCGCGCGGGCTGCGGAACGTGACGGGCTTGCCGTCGACGAAAATCTCGCCCTTGGTCGGCCGGTGCACGCCCGACAGAACCTTGATCAGCGTCGATTTTCCGGCGCCGTTGTCGCCCAGCAAGCAGTGCACCTCGCCGGGATAGACCTTGATGTCGATATCCTGGAGCGCGCGCACCGAGCCGAAATTGACCGACACACCACGCAATTCCATGGCTGGCTGGATGGCCGGGGACGGGTTTGGGTAGGTCATTTGCCACCTCCGCGTCCGAGCGCCTTGAGGCGGATGTAGTTGTTGACCAGCACGGCCATCAAAATGACGATGCCGAGGAAGACCTTGAACCAGTCGGTGTCGATGCCGGTGTAGAAGATGCCCATCTGCACCAGGCCGAAGATCAGCGCGCCGAACAGCACGCCATAGACGGTGCCATAGCCGCCGGTGAGCAGCACGCCGCCGATGACCGCGGCGATAATTGCCTCGAATTCCTTGAGCAGGCCGCGCGTGGTGTCGGCGGAGCCGGCCTCCATCACCTGGATGGTGGCAAGCAAGGTCGCGGCACAGGCGGTGTAGATGAACAGCGCGATCTTAACCCGGTCGACCGGCACGCCGACATTGCGGGCGGCATTGAGGTCGCCGCCGGTGGCGAATATCCAGTTGCCGTATTTGGTCTGGGTCAAGACATAGCCGGCAAGCGCTGTCAGGCCGAGCCACCAGACGATCGACATCGGAATGCCGACGACGAAGGGAATGCCGTCGGTGCGGGTGGCGATCCAGCCTTGCGTGCCCATCCATTGGAAGAAGCCGGTCAGGAGATGGCCGTTGAACAGGCCCGCGGTTGCCGGGTCCGGCGCGCCGTCGAGGATGTAGGGGATCTGCGTGCGGCCGGTGACGGCGCGGGTGATGCCGATCGACAGGCCGCGCAGGATGTAGAGCGACGCCAGCGTCACGATGAAGGAGGGCAGGCGGGTCTTCACAACGATCAGCCCGTTGACGTAGCCGGTGAGGATGGCGACAGCGAAGGCGCAGGCGATGCCGCCCCACAGCGGTAGGCCCCAGTATTTCACCGTCAGCCCGATGACGACGCCGGCGAAGCCGACCATCGAGCCGACCGAGAGATCGAACTCGCCGGCGATGATGAGAAGGGCTGCGGCAGTGGCGATGATGCCGAGTTCGGCCGCCAGCGTCAGGAAAGTCATCGACCCCTGCAGCGAATAGAGGTTCGATGCACCCGGCAGCAGGGCGAAGATGATAATGGTGGCGATGAGGCCGCCGGCGGCACCGGCTTCGGGCCGGCGCAGCCATTGAGTCAGCCGGCCCGTGCTGGCCAGCCGCGCGGCCGCACCGGCCGGGCGGGTGGGGGGGAAGGCCCGCCCGGGCGGGGCCGCGGCCCCCGGGGGCGGGGGGGGG